>CAISKJ010000264.1 GCA_903885885.1 uncultured delta proteobacterium | reverse complement strand
GGCGTCGCGTCGGCGGGCGCGGGGTTGCCTTCGGGGTCGGCGCCCGCGGCGGCGAGGAGCTCGCGCGCCTTGGGGCCCATGCCCGCGCGCTCGTACGCGGCGGCGGCGCGGCGGAGCTCGCCCGCGCGCTCGTAGAGCTCGCCCGCGAGGCGGTGGTTGCCGAGGCGCGCGGCGATCTGCGCGGCGCGCGCGGGCTCCTGCGCGCGGAGAAAGAGCTCTTGCGCCTCGGCGAAGCGCTCGTGGCGGAGGCAGAGCATCGCGGCGTCGTGGTAGCGGCCCGCCGAGAGCATGCCGTCGAGGCCGGGGACGTCGTCGCTGGCGCCGCGCTGGAGGAGCCGCGAGACCACCATGGCGCCGAGGCAGATGCCGCCCGCGACGAGTGCGACGGCGGGGTGATCGGTGAGCGCGAGCAGAACGTCCATGATGCATTCCCCTCAGTCGGCGACGGCGAGGAGGGCCTCGCTCGCCGAGATCATCCGTCGTGCCTCGAGCTCTTGCCCGACCCGGTGCCGCCCGCGATGAGCACGCCGCCGTAGGGGCGCTGAATGGCCCTGCGCGCCACGGTGAGCACCGCGGGGTCGACGAACACCTGCTCGAGGGGGCGCATCATGCCGCCGCCTTCGAGCACGCGGATCACCACCTTCTCGCCGCGCCCGGTGGGCATGGTCGAGATGCGCAGGTCGAGCTCGCGGGTGCCCGCGGTCATGCCGATGCGGCCGTCTTGCGGGAAGCGACGCTCGGTGATGTCGAGGCCCGCGAGGATCTTGACGCGCGCCACCATGCCGCGCGCGAAGGAGGCGGGCATGGTCTCGGACCAGTCGTTGAGCACGCCGTTGACGCGGAAGCGCACGCGCACCCCGGCCGCCTCGGGCTCGATGTGAATGTCCGACGCCTCGCGCGACAGGCCCGCGGCGATGACGCGGTTGAGCGCGCGCACCACCTCGTCGCCGATGACCCGCACCTGCCGCACGTCATCGGCGGTGGCGTCGACCGCTTCGAAGCCCAGCGACTCGGCGGTGACGCCGTCGCCGCGCGGCCCGTCGCGGTGCGGGGCCTCGATGCGAAAGCGCGTGAGGGCCTGGAGGTAGTCGTCGACGCTGATGGCCACGACGTCGAACTCCACGCGCTGGAGCACGTGCTGCAGCTCGGTGAGCGCCGCGGTGTTGCGCGGGTTCACCATGCCGATGGTGAGCCCGCCGGGGGTGACGCGCAGCGGGATCATCCGGTGCAGCAGGATGATCTTCGAAGGCACCATGGCGATGACCTTCGCGGTGACGTCGTACTCGCTCACCTCGACGAAGGGGATGCCCTTCGGGCCCCTGGCGGGCGCGGCGGGCTCGCGGGGGCCGATGGCGGCGGGCGCCGCGGCGGGCGGGGCCATGGTGGGCGAGCCCGCGCGCAGCGACGAGACGCCGAGCTGAATGGCGCGCATCGCGAGGCGCCGCGCGAGGGCGAGGGCGAAGCCGGGGACCTTGGTCGCGAGGGTGTCGACGAGGTCGGCGCGGAGGCGCAGGGTGACCGACGCGGCGTCGGCGACGAGCGCGTGCGGCTGCGCGGCCGTGAGGAGCGCCGAGAGCTCGCCCGCGTGGTCGCCGGGGAGGAGCGTCTCGAGGGTGGTGGTGGCGCCCGTAGCGGCGTTGACGGACACCGTGCTGGCCTTGCCCGAGCGGAGGATCAGCACGCCGTCGGAGGCGACGCCGGCCCGCAGGATGGTGGCCCCCTGGGCGTGCTCGGCGATCTCGACGTGGGGGGCGACGCGGGCGATCACCGACGGGTCGCAGCCCTTGAAGAGCGGCACCGTGCGGAGAAAATCCTCCGTGGTCTGGGAGTTTGACGGGTGCCGGGGGTGCGCGTCCATGAGAGCTCGGTTCTCATGAACGGCGACGATCGCACCGACTTAAGGCCGAGCCTGACGAATCTGTAAACCCCTATATGTGAAGGGGTATGCGCAGTGCGCTCAGTGCACGGCCTCGCCGAGGTAGGCGCCCTGCACGCGCGGGTCGACGGCCAACTCGGCGGCGTCGCCCGACAAGACGATCTCGCCCGTGACCAGCACGTAGGCCCGCTGCGCGGCGGCGAGGGCGCGGCGGGTGTTCTGCTCGACGAGGAGGATGGTCATCCCCTGGGCGCGGATGCGGCCGATGGCTTCGAAGATCTGGTCGACGAGCACCGGCGCGATACCCAGCGAGGGCTCGTCGAGGAGCAGGAGCTTGGGCTGCGACATGAGGGCCCGCGCGATGGCGAGCATCTGCTGCTCGCCGCCCGAGAGGGTGCCCCCGAGCTGCGTCATGCGCTCGCCGAGGCGCGGAAAGAGCGACACGGCCTGCTCGAAGCCCCGCGCGATGACGGCGGGGTCGCGCACGGTGAAGGCCCCCATCTCGAGGTTTTCGCGCACCGTGAGGTTGGGGAAGATCGCGCGCCCCTCGGGCGACAGCGCCATGCCCATGGACACCAGCGCGTGCGGGGGCGTGTCGTTGATCTTCTTGCCCTCGAAGATCACCTCGCCGGCCTTCACCGGGAGGGCGCGCGCGATGGCCTTGAGCGTGGTGGTCTTGCCCGCGCCGTTGGCGCCGATGAGCGCCACGAGCTCGCCGCGGCGCACCTCGAGGTCGATGCCCTTCACCGCGCGGATGCCGCCGTAGGCGACCTCGAGGCCCTTCACCGAGAGGATGGTCTCCGCGGGCTTCTCGCGCTCGCTCGCCGCGGCCGTGACGCGCGCGGGCTCTTCGCCGCCCTTGCCGAGGTAGGCCTCGAGCACCTTCGGGTGGTTCTGCACCTCCTGCGGCGTGCCGTGGGCGATGGTCTCGCCGCGGTCCATCACGTGTACGAGCTCGCACACGTTCATCACCACCTGCATGTTGTGCTCGACGAGCACCACGGTGAGGTCGAAGCGGTCGCGCAGCTCGTGGATCTGCCGCTTGAGCACCTGCGCCTCGGCGCTGTTCATCCCCGCGGCGGGCTCGTCGAGGAGCAGCACGCGCGGCGACAGCATGAGGGCCCGCGCGATCTCGAGCCGCCGCTGGTCGCCGTAGGGGAGCGACGACGCCCGCTCGGCCGCCTCGTCGCCGAGGTTGAAGATCTCGAGCAGCTCCATCGCGCGCTTGCGCATCGCGAGCTCGTCGTCGGCGTGCTTGCGCGTGCGAAACACCACGTCGAAGAGGTTTGCCCGGCTCGTGCGGTGGCTCGCCACGAGCACGTTCTCGAGCACGCTCATGGTGCCGAAGAGGCGAATGTTCTGAAACGTGCGCGCCACGCCGAGGTCGGCGATCTGCCACGCGGGTAGGCCGTCGATGCGCCTGCCGTGAAAGCTCACGGCGCCGCGCGTCGGCGCGTACACGCCGGTGACGCAGTTGAACACCGTGGTCTTGCCCGCGCCGTTGGGGCCGATGAGGCCGAAGATGCTCTTCTCGGGCACCTCGAAGCTCACGCCGCCGACGGCCCGCAGGCCGCCGAACACCATCTCGACGTTGTCGAGCGCGAGGGCCGCCGTCATGTTCCGCGCTCCGTCTTGCGGCCGGGCACGAGGCGCAAGAGGCCCTTGAGCGTGAGCTCGCGCGACCCGAGGAGGCCCTGCGGGCGCCAGAGCATCATGCCGATGAGGAGCGCGGCGTACACGATGAGCCGGTACTGCTGCACGCTGCGCAGGAGCTCGAGCGACACGGCCACGAAGATGCCGCCCACGATGGCCCCGGTGATGCTCCCGAGGCCGCCGAAGATGATCATGACGAGCATGTCGACGGACTTGTCGAGGCGGAACGCGCCGGGGTCGATGTGCTGCCCGCCCGTCGCGTCGTGGGCGAACATGCAGCCCGCGAGGCCCGCGAGCATGGCGCTCACCGCGAAGGCGAGGACCTTGTACCGCGTGGTGGGCACGCCCGCGGCCTCGGCCGCGATCTCGTCTTCGCGGATGGCGGCGAGCGCGCGGCCGTAGGAGCTGTGCGTGAGGTTCCACACGGCGAGCACGCCGAGGAAGGCCGCCGCCCAGATCCATCCGAGGGAGGCGTACGCGGGGATGCTCTCGGCCCCTAAGGGGAAGCCCTGCGAGCCGCCCACCGCCGCGGTGCTCTCGATCGAGATGCGAATGATCTCGCCGAAGCCCAGGGTGACAATGGCGAGGTAGTCGCCCCGGAGGCGCAGCGAGGGGACGCCCACGGCCACGCCCGTGAGGCCCGCGGCGAGCATCGAGGCGAGGGCCGCCGCGATGAGAATCACCGGGCCGTACGCGTCGGAGAGGTGGTGCGACAGGGCCACCGAGGTGAAGGCGCCCGCGTAGGCCCCGACGGCCATGAAGCCCGCGTGGCCGATGGAGAACTGCCCCGTGGTGCCGTTTACGAGGTTGAGCGCAACGGCCAGCATCACGTTGATGCCGCACACCGAGAGCACGCGGATGACGTAGGGGTCGAGCGCCTGACCGGCGACGAACTGCAGGCCCGCGATGGCCGCGAGCACCGACGCGATGATGACCACCTTGCGAAGCATCGTGAACGGAGTGCGAGTCTTCTATCAGGGTTCGGCGGCCCGCGAGACAACGAAGTGAGCGCCCCCGCGCGTCACTTGACCGTTGGGGCCCGAAGCGTGTCTCCTCGTGCGCCTCCCGTAACCTTCGAGGCTGAGCGATGACAGACCCCGATCTCCTCGTGCTGCTCGACGCCGCCGACGCGCCCACGCGCCGGGCCTTCGCCTGCGACTGCGCCGAGCGTCTCTGCGAGCGCTATGAAGAGCGTCAGGGTGAAGCCCTCCCCGAGCGCGCGGTGATCGACGCCGCCCTCCTCGTGGCGCGCGGCGACCTCGGCGCGTGCCTCGACCACCCGGCGCTGGTCCCGTATGCGAGCCGGCACCCGGCGCCCGCGCGCGACATCGCCACGGCGCTCGCGCTGGCCCTCTCGCCCCTCGCCCAGGCGTGGGAGATCGCGCAGCTTCTGCCCGAGCTCGGCGCCACGGCCGACGACGCCGACGACGAGCGCCGGTGGATGCGCCAGGCCCTCCACGGCCGCCTCGCGAGCGCGCAGCGCACGGTGCTCCCCCCCTCGCCCGACGTCACCCGGAACCTCCGCGCCGTGAGCGTGAAGGCCCCGCAGCGGCCCGACCGCTGACCGCCCCCCCGAGGACCGATGTCTGACCGATACGCCCTGCCCCTCCTCGACGCCCGCGAGGCCGAGACGCGCCTCTGCACCTACTGCCCCAAGCTGTGCCGCCCGGCGTGCCCCGTGGGCACCTTCGAGGCCCGCGAGGCGGTCATCCCCTGGGGCATCATGCGCGGCATGAACGAGCTCGCCCGCGGGGCCGTCGCCGAGGGCGACGAGGCCGCGGTGGCCGCCACGGCGTGGGCCTGCACCCGCTGCGGCAACTGCCGCTCGCTGTGCCTGCTCGACAACCCCGTGGCCGACACCCTCGTCGACGCGCGCGCCGACGCCTTCGCCGCGGGCCTCGCGCCCGCCGAGGCGAGCGCGGTGTCGCTGCGCTTCCCCGAGCGCATCGCCCGCATCGAGGCCGCCGCCGGGGCCGTGGGCGCCGTCGACGCCCCCCGCGGCGACGGGAGCACGGCGTACATCCCCGGCTGCACGGCGGTGCTCTTCGAAAGCGACCACGTGGCCGAGACGACGCGCGCCGTCGCGCGGCTGTCGCCCTCCGGCGGGTGCACGCTCGTGAGCGATTTCTGCTGCGGCGCGCCGCTCCTCGACGCGGGCGACCGCGAGGGGTTTCTCGCCCACGCGCGCCGCGTGGCGGCCGACCTCGGCGCGTACACGCACCTCGTCACGGGCGACGCGGGCTGCGCGCACACCCTCAAGGTGATGTACGCGCGCCTCGGGGTCGCGCCGCCCCGGTGGGCCACCGTCGAGCACGTCGCCGAGCTGGCCGCGCGCAACACGCACCTCTTGAGCGCGGTGGATGAGAAGCGCGCCGTGGTGATGCACGACGCCTGTCGCCTCGGGCGCGGCATGGGCGTGTACGAGGCCCCGCGCGCGGTGGTGGCGGCCGTGAGCGGGCGCGCGCCCCTCGAGCTGCCGCACCACCACGAGCACTCGACCTGCTCGGGCGCCGGGGGGCTCCTCCCGGTCACGCGCCCCGAGACGGCGACCGCCGTGGCGCGCGAGCTCGCCGACGAGGTGCGCGAGGTCGCGGGCGACCGCGAGGCCGTGGTGGTCACGAGCTGCGCAGCGAGCCGCCGCGCGTTGCACAGCGCGGGCATCGACGCGGAGGATCTGTCGGTGTGGATCGCGCGGGGACTCCTGCGGTAGAAGCGTTGCCGGAGAGGGTGAACCGCGTGGGGAGAGAGATCGAGCTTCTGGTGAATCCTGCCGCGGGCGGCGGCCGCTCGGGGCGGCTGCTCGGCGACATGACGCGCGAGCTGGCGCGGGCGGGGTTCTCGGTGAACATCCACCGCACGGCGGGGCGCGCGGGCCTCGTCGACCTCACGCGGCGGCTCGTGAAGAACGGCGCTCCCCTCGTGGGCGTGATGGGCGGCGACGGCACCTTTCACGACGCGGTGAACGCGCTCCTCAACGGCGACGGCACGGTGCTCGACGCCTCGGCGACGACCTTCGCCGTGCTGCCCGCGGGCACCGGCGGCGACCTCGCGGCGCGCACCCTGGCGATGCCCACCGCGCCCGCCGCCATCGCCGACTGGCTCGTGCGCGCGGTCCCCTCGCCCCTCGACGTGGGGCGCCTCGAGTACGTCACGCACGCGGGCGCTCCCGCCACGACGCTGTTCGTCAACATCGCGAGCTGCGGCATGAGCGGGCGCGTCGACGAGCTCGTGGCCTCGGGGCCCAGATGGCTCACGGGCAAGGCGGCGTACTTCGTCGCGAGCTCGCGCGCGCTCGTCGGGTGGCGCCACAAGCGCGTGCGCGTCGAGGTCGACGGCGCCGTGGTCTTCGACGCGCCGGCCCTCACCGTCGCGGTGGCCAACGGCAAGGCCTTCGGCGGCGGCATGCGCGTGGCGCCCGACGCCGACCCGGCCGACGGCCTGCTCGACGTGGTGGTGCTCGGCGACCTGCCCCTCGTCGAGCTGGCGAAGGTGTCGCGCACGCTCTACGAGGGCACGCACATCGGCTCGAAGAACGTTCACACCGCGCGGGGCCGCGTGGTGAAGATCCACGCCGACGACGCCGTGCTGCTCGACGTCGACGGTGAGACGCCGGGGCGCATACCGGGCACCTTCACGGCGCTCCCGGGCGCCCTCACGCTCCTGCGCGCCGGGGCGTAGCGACCGCTGCGATGGCCCGCGCGCGCCCGCGTCGAATGCGTGTCGGCGAGCTCGAGCGCGAGACGGGCCTCACGCGCGACGTGATTCACCACTACGTGCGCCTGGGGCTCCTGCCGCCGCCCGAGAAGGCCACGGCCACGAGCGCCTGGTACGACGAGCGCCACCTCGCCGCGATGAAGCGCGTGCGGGCGCTGCGCGCGCGGGGCCTCTCGCTGCCCGAGATCGGCGCGCTCCTCGCGGGCCCCG
>CAISKJ010000263.1 GCA_903885885.1 uncultured delta proteobacterium | reverse complement strand
GGCCCCGTCGACGCCGACGCGGCGCGGGCCCTGTGCGACCGCGCGGGGCAGCTCATGCTGCGTCGCGAGGCGCGCGCGGTGCTGCTCGACCTGAGCGGCCTCCACGAGCCCGACGCGGGCGCGCTGGTCGAGCTCTGGGGCGTCACCTCGTCGGCGCGCATGCTCGGGGCCCACGCGGTTGTTGTGGGCGACGCGCCGGCCCTCGTGGCCGCGCTCGACGCCGCGGGCGTCAACGCCGACGGCGTACGGCGGGTCGGCGCGCTCGCGGCGGGCGTCGAGGTGCTGGTGCGCGAGCTGGGCATTCCCCTCACGCGCGACCTCGGGTGGACGGAGAAGGCCTACGCGCTCATGCGCTCCGCGGCGCGGCGCGTGTCGCGGTAAAGCCCGTCGTCGTTGTGGGTGCGGCAACGCACCGCACTGCGCGCGTGACGGGGCTTGAAGCGCCCCGCAGGATCGGGCATTGCGAAGTTATGCCGATTCACAAGCTCGTCGAGGGACACCAGCATTTCGTCGACAACTTCGCGAAGGCCGAGAACGAGTACCTCCGCCAGCTCGCCGAGGAGGGTCAGCGCCCCGACACGCTGATCGTGTCGTGCTCCGACTCGCGGGTGATCCCCGAGCTGATCACCGGCGCCTCGCCGGGGCACCTCTTCGTCGTGCGCAACGTGGGCAACATGGTGCCCCCGTACGCGACGAAGAACATGACCGTGGGCTCGGCGCTCGAGTACGCGATCGACTACCTGCAGGTGCAGCACGTGATTGTGCTCGGGCACTACAAGTGCGGCGCGATGGCGGCGCTGCGCGGGCTCTTCGGGCCCGGCGGCAAGGCGTCGCAGGGGCCGCTGCCGACCTCGCCGCTGGTGACGTGGCTCCAGTACGCCGAGGCGTCGTACCAGGAGGCGGTGCAGAAGGGCGCGCTCGACACCGACGCGTGGCTCGAGACCCTCGTCGAAGAGAACGTGCTCCAGCAGCTGGCCAACATGATCGAGTACCCCGTGGTGCGCGGCGCCGTCGAGCGCGGCGACGTGAAGCTCCACGCCTGGACGTACTCGCTCGACGAGTCGCTGCTCTACTTCTTCGACGCCGCGCGCAACGGCTTCACGTCGAGCGCCGAGGCCGCCAAGACGGGCGGCACGGGGCAGATGACGATCGACGAGATCGAGCGCGAAGACAACGTGAAGTAGCCGACGCGCCTACCACCATCGGCGCAGGGCGGCGGCGATGGGGCCTGCGAGGTGAGCCACCTTGTCGGCCCCGATGCGCATCTGCGCGAAGGGCGTGAAGGGGTCGGCGACGAGGTCGCGGCGCACCTCGAGGCAGAGCGTGCGGCCCGGCCATGCGATGGCGTGGTGCCACGCGAGCGTGCTCGGGTGCATGGGGTACGTCTCGCTGTCGGCCACGTCGACGCCGACCGCGCCGAGGCCCGCGCGGAGCGCTTCGAACACGTCGGGCGGCGCGTAGCGGGTGCCGTCGGTGCCGCGGCCGATCACGTCGACCGGGGGGCGCAGCGGCCACGTGGGCTCGACCTCGGGCTCGTAGGCGCGGCGCAGGTTGGTGACGATGTGCGCGTCGACCTCGACGTCGACAGAGCGCGGCGCGTACGTGTGCAGCATGAGCATCGCGCCGCGGGGCATGATCGCGTCGACGGCGACGCCCACGGCGGCGGCGTACGCGTCGTGGCGGCCGCGGAGCAGCGCGCGGTCGTCGGCGTCGGTGATCCAGGGCATGAGGCCCGGCGTGACCTTGCCCGCCTTGAAGTCTTCGGGGGCGGCGTCGATGCGGCGGTTGCAGTCGATGAAGGTGCGCGGCACGCGGCAGCACAGAATGGCGACCGCGCGCGTGGGATCGTCGGCGACCAGGCGCGCGGCCACGGCCTCGGCGAGCTCGGGCGCGCCGGCGTCGGTGTTCACGTGAAAGAAATCGACGAGGGCCTCGGGCAGCGGGCTGCGCAGGAGCCCTTGCAGCGCGGTGAAATCGTCGGTGCGCGTGGCGCCGTTGGGCACCTCGATGAGCAGGTCGGGGGCCGCGTCGACGTTGGCCCGCGCGCCGCGGACGAGGTGGGCGTCGACGACGCCAGCGATCGAAGAGAAGGGCTTCATGGCGTTGGGCGCGCATGTTTACACGAAGCGCGCCCGCGGCGCCGCACGCCGTGTGGTTACGGCGCTTCGAAGCCCGCGACGAGGGCGTCGAGCGCGGCGCTCTGCGCGTTCATCGCGCCGTCGACGAGCCACACGCGGCCGTCGTCGTGCTCGATGAGCGTGCCGCGGTGGGCGCAGGGGTCGGGCTCGGTGCGCCACCCGTCGGCCGAGAGCGCGAAGAGCGCGGGCGCGTCGTCGGCGCGGCACGCGGGCGGGAGCAGGTGCGAGAGCCCCCCCGCGGCCACGAGGGTGCCCCCCGCGAAGGCGGCCCAGCGGGCGACGAAGGGAGCGCGCTCCGTCGCGAAGCTGCGGCCACCATCGGACGACACGAGGACCTCGCCGCGACGCAGGATCGCGACGCGGCGCGCGCCGTCCCACGCGAGCACGGCGGGCGCGGCGTTGCGGAGGAGCGGGGCCTCTTGCGAGGGCGGCGGCGACGGGGCGCGCGCGAAGGTGGCCGCGGCGTCGTCGCTGCGCCAGAGGGTGCCCGTCGCGTCGACGGCGAGCATCGACGCGCCGCGCGTGACCGTGGCGACGAGCGGTGGCTGCGCGGCGCTCGCGCGCGAAGGGTCGGCGCTGGTTACGGTCGCGTAGGCGATCTCCCACCGCGCCCCATGGTCGTCGGAGGTGTACACCGCGCCGCTCACGATGACCCATCGGTCGCCCATCACGACGAAGCGTGCGCTCGCGCCGCTCAGGGCGGGCGCCGACACCGCGATGAACTCGCCCGCGTCGGAGACGGCGAGCCCCGACGCGCCCAGCACGAAGAGCGTTCCGCGCTCGTCGATGTGCGCCGCGAGCACGCGGCCGATGGAGGCGGGCACCGCGAGGCGACGCCAGGCGGCGTGGGCGTCGTCACGCCACGCGGCAGCGCGCCCGTTGCCGACCACGAGGAGCCGCCCGTCACGCGCCGCGAAGGCCACCGGCGCCTGCCCCGCGAGCGGGTGCGACGACACCTCGGCGAAGGGCGCATCGACGCGGCCGCGCCACAGGCCGCGCTCGTCGGTGGCCCACATCCATCCGTCGCGCGAGGCGTCGATGGCGTGCAGCGTTCGCGCGCCTGCGAGCGCCGCGAAGGCCTCCGTGGCGGCACCGTCGATCGTGAGGAGCAGCGCGCCCGTCGATGCGAGGAAGCGCCCCTCGCCCGCGGGTACGATGACCCGCGCGCGGTGCGACGCGTAGCGCGACGCGGGGTCGACGCGGCGCGCGGTGGGCGTGAG
>CAISKJ010000262.1 GCA_903885885.1 uncultured delta proteobacterium | reverse complement strand
GGCGGTGCTCACCGACGCGCTCACGCAGCGCGGCGGCGCCGTCGAGCGCGCGACGCGGCTCACCGCGCTCCGGCAAGACGGCACCGGCGTCACGGCGACGCTGACCCGCGGCGAGGCCACCCTCACCGCGCGGGCCGCGTGGCTCGTGGGCTGCGACGGCGCCGGCAGCGCCGTGCGCCGCGCGCTCGACCTGCCCTTCGCAGGCCCCGCGCGCGAAGACCGCACGCTCCTCGCCGACGTAAAGATCGACTGGGACACGCGCGACGACCGCGTGAGCGCCTACTTCGCCGACGACGGCCTCGTGGCGTGCGTGCCGCTCCCCGGCGGCCGATGGCGGCTCATCGCGACGGCGCCCGCGGGCGACGAGCGCGCCGAGGCCCCCACCCTCGACGAGGTGCAGGCCGTCTTCGCGCGGCGCACGGGCGCCGGGGCCGCCCTCCGCGACCTCGTGTGGTCGGAGCGCCATCGGGTCCAGTGCCGCCAGGTGGCGCAGTACCGCGACGACCGGGTGTTGCTCGCGGGCGCCGCGGCGCACACGCAGGGCCCCGCGCTCGCAGCGGGCCTCAACGCCGGCGTGCAAGACGCCCACAACCTCGCGTGGAAGCTCGCGCAGGTGCACCGCGGCGAGGCGCGCGCGCGACTCCTCGACAGCTACCACGACGAGCGCCACGGGGCGGGGCAGGCGGCGCTGCGCGGCGTCGACCTCGCGACGAAGGTGGCCACGCTCAAAGGCGCACCGATCAAGGGCGTGCGCGACGAGCTGGCGCGCTTCCTCGCGAGCTTCGAACTGGTGCAGCAGCGCGTGGCGCGCGAAGACGCTGAGCTCACCGCGGACTATGAGCGTAGTCCCATCGTGCGCGAGGACCACACGAGCCTCCTGCAGGCGCGCATCGGCACCGCGGCGGGCGCCGAGACGCCCACCATCACCTCCGTGCGCTGGTTCGACAGCGCCATCTCCGCGGGGCAGCGCGCGCGCGACGGGCGCGTCACCGTGGCGGGCGAGGCGGGCACGCGGGGCCTCCTCGACGCCCTCGACGCCCGCAAGTGGAGCGTGGTGCTCTTCGACGGCCGCAGCGCGAGCGCCGAGGGCTACCAGCGCTTCGCCTCGATCGTGAGCGCCCTCGCCGCGCGCTACCCCGACGCCGTCGAGGCGCTGGTGGTCACGCCCTGCGCGTCGCGCCCCGCCGAGGTGCCCGACGGCGTGCGCGTGCTCCTCGACCCCGACGGCGAGCTCGAGAAGCTCTACGGCGCGGCCACCGAGTGCGTGTACGTGCTCCGCCCCGACCGCTATGTGGGCTACCGCGCGCAGCCGGCCGACGAGGCGAAGCTCCTCGCGTACTTCCGCCCGATCCTCCGGCCGACGGGCCCGTAGGGTGCGCCACTTCGCCGCGCGGGCCTTCGAAGGGTCTTGACCGTGCGGCGCTCCGGCGTGATCTGTCGTGGGTGCGCACCTCCGCCCGCCTCGGTCTCTTCTCGCTCGCCCTCGTCGCCGCGTGCGCGTCGCCCGCCCGCATCACGGGGCGGTGGGTCATGCTCACGAGCGGGGCGCCCGTCGCCGTCGGCCAGGCCGATCAGCCCGC
>CAISKJ010000261.1 GCA_903885885.1 uncultured delta proteobacterium | reverse complement strand
TACTCGGCGATGGTGCTCTCCGCGGGGTCGAGGCGGTTGTAGATGAGGTCGACGGTGTTCGTGGTCTCGGTGAGCACGACCTCGAAGGTGAGGTGCGTCGTGTCGTAGGTGGTGTGGTACGCGTCGAGCCACTCGATCACGAACTGGCGGTCGGGCGCGGCACCCACGGTTCGCACGCAGAGGTCTGACCCGGGCGCGGCGCGCAGCACCAGGTCGGCCCAGAACGCGGCCACGAGCGGGCCCTCGTCGGAGGGGAAGCGATCGCGACCGCCGGCCCGATCCTGCGGCGCCGTCGCGCCGAACACCGCGTACCCGTTGGTGCTCGGCCACACCTGCGTGTAGTCGGCACCGAAGAACCGAAACGTGAAGGGGATCGGGAGCGCTGCCGCCGCGTGCGTGTCGTCGCGCGAAGTGCCCGCCAGCGAGACGCGCGTGCCGCCCGCCGCGCACGCGTTGACGAAGGTCGGCGGCATGAGCCGCGACTCGACGTAGGGCGCCGTGCGGCAGGTGGAGACGGCCATCGCCGTGGTGCAGCGCGCGGGCGCGACGCAGATGTTGGTCACCCCCGCGGGGTCGCAGCGTTCGCCCTCGGCGACCGCCGTTCGACACGTGGGCGAGAGGCGGTCGTCGTCGCACGCGAGGCCCGCGTCGCAGCGCGAGGGCGCCGTGGCCGCGCGGCAGCGGCCCCCGCGGGTGCCGTCGGCCACGCAGCGGGCCGCGGTGCCGGTGCCCGCGCAGGTGGAGCCCGTTGCGCAGACGTTGGCGCGCTCGTTGGGGTCGCAGGGCGCGCCCACCGCAACCACCGGCGGGGCGGGCGCGTCATCGGGCGCGTCGAGGACCGCGTCGGGCGCGGCGTCGCCGGGCGCGGCGTCACCGGGCGCGACGTCACCGGGCGCGACGTCACCGGGCGCGTCGAGGGCCGCGTCGGGCGCGGGGCCCGCGTCTCCGTTACCCCCGGAGGAGCACGCCGCCAGGGCGCACGCCGCCAGAACCTTGCGAAGCCTCTCGGTGTTCACCGTGGGGCACGTCGCACGTACGCGACGGCCTCGTCAATTCGTAGCGTCCGCGCGGGTCTCGCGACCGACGGGCTCAGCAGCCGCAGACGCCCGTGGCGCAGCAGAGCCTCGCCGCCGCGCAGGTGCGCGCGGCGCAGTCGGTGTCGGCGCAGTCGGTACGCCCGTCACGGTCGTTGTCAGCACCATCGTCACACTGCGTCTCCGTCGCTGCGCCGGCGCCGCAGACGCAGCCCGTTCCGCACGAGGTGCCGGCCCGGCAGCTCAGCGCGTCGGCGCAGTCGGCGAGGCCGTCGCCGTCGTTGTCGGCGCCGTCGCCGCACGCGGTCTCCTGCGCGGTGCTGCCCACGCACGCGCAGCCCGCGCCGCAGGCCGCGCCGTTGCAGCTCGCGTCGGCGCAGTCGCTCCGCCCGTCGCCGTCGTTGTCGACGCCGTCGCTGCAGGCCGTCTCTTGCGCGGCGCCGGCCACGCACGCGCACCCGGCCCCGCACGCCTGGGCGGCGCAGTCGGCGTCGGCGCAGTCGATACGTCGGTCGCCGTCGTTGTCGGCGCGGTCGCCGCAGGTCGTCTCGCTGGGGGCACCCACCGCGCACGCGCAGCCTACGCCGCACGACTGCGCGGCGCAGTCGGTGTCGGCGCAGTCGACGCGGCGGTCGCCGTCGTTGTCGACGCCGTCGGAGCACACCGTCTCGCGCACGACGGCCCCGATGCACGAGCACCCCGGGCCGCAGGCGAGCGCGTTGCAGTCGTTGTCGGCGCAGTCGACGCGCCCGTCGCCGTCGTTGTCGACGCCGTCGGCGCAGAGGGTCTCTTGTCGCGCGTCGGCGACGCAGCGGCACCCGACGCCGCACGACAGCGACACGCAGTCGAGGTCGGCGCAGTCG
>CAISKJ010000260.1 GCA_903885885.1 uncultured delta proteobacterium | reverse complement strand
CGACGTGTACACGGTGAGCGGCGTGTTCGACCTCGGCAACCGCGAGGTGAACCGCCGCTGGGTGGTGGTGGCCACGCGCGGCGCGCAGACGCTGCTCGACCTCGTGGGGGGCGTGTCGAGCGTCGAGCTGCGCGTGCGCGACCTCTTCGGCGCCGACCTGGTCGCCGACGCCGTCACCGCGCGCACGGGCCTCGTCGCCGACAGCTGGATGAAGACCAACGCGCAGCTCCTGGTGGCCCTGCGGTCGCAGAGCAGCTCGAGCCAGATGATTCAGTTCTTCGTGATCCTCGCGGTGGCCATGGGCATCGCGAGCGTGCTCGTGGTGTCGGTGGTGCAGAAGGGCAAAGAGATCGGCATCTTGCGCGCGATGGGCACGTCGCGCTCCACGGTGCTGCGGGTGTTTCTTCTGCAGGGCGCGATGGTGGGCGCGCTGGGCTCGGTGCTCGGCACCGCGCTGGGGGCGGGCCTCGGCGCGGCCTTCGCGGGGGCGATGCGCAACGCCGACGGGTCGCCGATGTTTCCCATCACGGTGAGCGTCGCGCTCATCGCGCGGTCGGCGGGCGTGGCGCTGGCGACGGGCGTGCTGGCGGCGGTGCTCCCCGCACGGAGCGCGGCGGCCCTCGACCCCGCCGTGGCGATTCGCAATGGCTGAGCCCGTGCTGCTCCTGCAGGGGGTGTTCAAGTCCTTCGGCGACAAGGTGGTCACCGAGGTGCTCAAGGGCGTCGACCTGCGCATCGAGCGCGGCGAGTTTGCGGCGCTCGTGGGCCCGTCGGGCTCGGGCAAGAGCACGCTGCTCAACATTCTGGGCCTGCTCGATCGCCCCACGAAGGGGACGCTCGCCATCGCGGGCGAAGAGACCACCGCCCTCGGCGACGCGGGCCTCACGCGCCTGCGCGGGCGCACGCTGGGCTTCGTGTTTCAGTTTCATCACCTGCTGCCGGGGCTCACGGCGATCGAAAACGTGATGATGCCCATGATCGCCGCCGAGGGGCGCACGGCGAAGGCGATGGTTCCGCGCGCGCACAAGCTCCTCGCGCGCGTGGGCCTCGGCGAGCGGGCCGACGCGCGGCCGAGCGAGCTGTCGGGCGGACAGCAGCAGCGCGTGGCCATCGCGCGGGCGCTCGCGCTCGAAGCCCCGCTGGTGCTCGCCGACGAGCCCACGGGCAACCTCGACACGAAGACGGCCGACCAGATTTTCGAAGTGATGCGCGAGTTCAATCGCGAGCTGGGCGTGGCCTTTCTCATCGTGACGCACGACCCGCGCCTCGCCCTGCGCTGCGACCGCACCATCGAGCTCGTCGACGGCAGGGTGGTCTCCGATCAGCGGCACGCGGCTACCTGAACGGGCAGGCGACGCGCTCGCGCGCCCTCGCGTAGCATCCCACGCCCGATGACCGCCCCTGCCGCTCCCGCCGCCGACCGCATCGAGACGCTCCGCAACGTGGGCCGCACGCTCGCGATGGTGGCCTCGATCGCGCGCTGGCGCCTCGCGGCCTACGCCGCCGTGCAGGGCCTCGGCGCCGTGGGCGACGTGGCGCTCGTGTGGGTGGCGCGGCACATCGTCGACGCGGTGGTGCTCTCGGCGACGCGCCACGGCGACGAGGTGTCGGTGCGCGCGGCGCTCGTGTGGGTGGGCGTCGAGTTCGCGGTGGTGGCCGCGCAGAAGCTCCTCGCGCAGCTCGAGGCGCACCAGGCCACGCTCCTGCGGTCGGAGCTCGGGCTGCACGTGAACGTGCTCATTCTCGAGAAGGCCCTCGACGTCTCGTACCCGCACTTCGAAGACCCCGACTTCGCCAACCGCATGATGCAGGCGCGCCGCGAGGCGAGCTCGCGCCCGTGGTCGATGTTCACCGACACGGTGTCGCTCTTTCGCGCGGTGATCACCTTCGCGGGCTACGCCTCGCTGCTGGCCTCGCTGGGCGCGTGGGCCATCGCGCTGCTGGTGCTCTCGTCGGTGCCGTCGTTCCTGGGCGAGGGATACTTCGGGCGCCTCTCGTTCGAGCGGCAGAGCGCGCGCGCGCAGCGCAACCGGCAGCTCTTCTACCTCGAAGGCGTGCTCACCTCGGAGGCCACCGTCAAAGAGGTGAAGCTCTTCTCCCTCGGGCGCTGGCTCACCGAGTGGTACCGCAGCATTCACCTGGGCTTTCACGCCGAGGAGGCCGCCCTCTCGCGGCGCCGCGCGCGGTGGCTCTTCGCGCTCTCCACGGTGTCGTCGGCCACGCTCTACGGCGTGTACCTGCTCATCGCGTCGCGCGCGGCGCACGGGGCCATCACCCTCGGCGCCATGACGCTCTACCTCGCGGTGTTCACCCGCGGCCAGGGCATCGTGCAGCGCGCCCTGCTCTCGGTCGCGAGCATGTACGAGCGCAACCTGTACATGTCGATGCTCTTCGGCTTTCTGGCCCTCGAAGACGACGAGCCCGACCGCCCCCTCGTCGACGCGCCCGACGTGGTGCGCGCGCCCCCGTCGGTGCGCTTCGAAAACGTCTCGTACCGCTATCCCGGCGCCGAGCGCGACGCGCTCACCGACGTGACGCTCTCCCTCGAGGTGGGTGAGACGCTCGCCCTGGTGGGCCGCAACGGCGCGGGCAAGACCACGCTGGTGAAGCTCCTCGTGGGGCTCTACCGCCCCACGAGCGGGCGCATTCTGCTCGACGGCGTCGACACGGCCACCCTCCACGCGAGCGAGGTGCGCACGCGCGTCGGGGTGATCTTTCAAGACTTCGTGCGCTTTCAGTTCAGCATGGCCGACAACGTGGGCGTCGGGTGGCTCCCGCGCCGCGAAGACCGCGCGGCCATCGAGCGCGCTGTGGATGACGCCGGCGCGCGCGACGTGGTGAAGCGCCTCCCCAAGGGCCTCGACACCGCCCTCGGCCGCGCCTTCGGCGGCGACGACCTGAGCGTGGGGCAGTGGCAGCGCGTGGCGCTCGCGCGGGCCTTCATGCGCCCGAGCGCCCTGCTGGTGCTCGACGAGCCCACCGCGGCGCTCGACGCCGAGAGCGAGCACGAGGTGTTTCAGCGCTTCAAGGAGCTCAAGGCGGGGCGCACGGCGCTGCTCATTACGCACCGCTTCGCGAGCGTGCGCATGGCCGATCGCATCGTGGTGTTCGAGGGCGGACGGGTCGTCGAGGCGGGCACGCACGCCGCGCTGCTCGCGGCCGACGGCACCTACGCGCGCATGTTTCGACTGCAGGCCGAAGGGTACGCCGACGTAGCGAAGGCCGAGGCGTAGGCGCTCAGACGGCGCGGCGGCGGGCGGGGGGCGGCGGCGGGGCGGCGGGCAGCTTGGCGCGGCCGCCGATGGTGCCCGCGGG
>CAISKJ010000259.1 GCA_903885885.1 uncultured delta proteobacterium | reverse complement strand
GGGGGCCCGCGCGACGGCGCCGTCGCGGCCCTCGGCGCGCCACGCGGGGAGGCCCGTGGCGGGGTCGACGAGCACCGTGAGGCGCACGTCTTCGTGCACGAACACGGTCACGTCGACGGCCACGACCTGGGCGTCGAGCAGGTGGCCGCCGAGCACCTCGAGGCCGTTGTCGGTCTCGCGCGCGAGGGTGGCCTGCGCGGTGACGATGGGCTCGCCCGCGCCGAAGAGGACGTGGCCCGTGAGGTTGGTGAGCGCGAGGGTGCCCGCGAAGGCGCGGCGCTCGTTGTAGGCCCGCGCGCGGGGGTCGTAGCTCTCGACCGTGGCGGTCTGGAGCACGCCGTGGCCCACGAGGGTAGCAGCCGCGACGCCGTGGTCGCGGGCGAGCGTTGCGATGGACTCGATGAGCGACTCGCCCCTGGCGAAGCGGACCACGAGCGTGCGAGTAGAGTGCGAGGTGACGACGTTCACGAGGGGGCGTGCATACGCCCTTCCGCGCGGCGTGTTCAAGCGTTCTCACGGGAGCGGCGGCGCGGGCACCTCGATGGCGCCGCCCGCGGCGACGCGCACGTTCGACTCGCGCTCGACCACGAGGCGGTCGAGGGTGACGGTGACGCGCGCCTGCAGTTCGCCCTCGGGGAGGCTCATTCGCTCGCGCAGCTCGCGCGGCGCGGCGCCCGCGTAGTTGCGACGCAGGGCGCGCATCGGCGTCTCGCCGCGGAGGAAGGTCACGTCGACGGAGCGCACGGCCCTCGAGGCGTCGGCGAACTCGCGCAGCGACACGCGCACCTCGACGTCGCGCGCCACGTTGCCCTTGAGCTGGCCGCCGACGGCGAAGACGCCCGACACCGCCACCGCCGCCGCGATGAGCTTGCGGGCCGTGGGCGACAGCGCGATGCGCGGGAGCTTCATGGGGGGAGAATACCGTTGCCCGCGTCGGGCGCGAGGCTTAAGGATGTTGACCCAGGATGGAAGCGTTGCTCTCCGATCTCGTGTCGCGGGTGACCGCGTACCACCCCGAAGCCGACGTCGCGCTTCTCACGCAGGCCTTCACCTTCGGCGAGCGGCACCACACGGGGCAGCGGCGCAAGTCGGGCGAGGCGTACTTCACGCATCCCGTCTCGGTCGCGCGGGTGATCACCGAGCTCAAGCTCGACACCGCGTCGCTCTGCGCGGCGCTCCTGCACGACACCGTCGAAGACACCAAGGCAACGATCGACGACGTGCAGCGCGAGTTCGGCGACGAGGTCGCCTTCCTCGTCGAGGGGGTCACCAAGCTCTCGAAGTTCAACTTCACCTCGAAGGAGGATCGGCAGGCCGAGAGCTTCCGCAAGATGCTCCTGCACATGGCGAAGGACATCCGCGTGCTTCTCGTGAAGCTCGCCGATCGCCTCGACAACATGCGCACGCTCGAGCACATGAAGCCCGACGCGCAGGAGCGCATCGCGCGCGAGACGCTCGACATCTACGCCCCCCTCGCCAACCGCCTGGGCATCTCGTGGATGAAGTCGGAGCTCGAAGACCTGAGCTTCAAGTACCTCGAGCCCGACGCCTACAAGCTCCTCAGCGACAAGACCGCGGCCCTCATGCAGGTGAAAGACGGGTACATCCGTCGCACCTCGGCGCTGCTCTCGTCGCGCCTCGCCGAGGCGGGCTTCAACGCCGAGGTGAAGGGCCGCGTGAAGCACCTCTACTCGATCTGGCGCAAGATGACCTCGTCGCGCTGCGAGTTCGAGCAGGTCTACGACATCGTGGGGTTTCGCGCGGTGGTCGAGTCGGTGGCCGACTGCTACGCGGTGCTGGGCGTCGTGCACGGGATGTTCACGCCCATCCCCGGTCGCTTCAAAGACTACATCGCGCTGCCGAAGCCCAACATGTACCAGTCGCTCCACACGACGGTGCTGGGCCCCGAGCGCGAGCGCGTCGAGATGCAGATTCGCACCGTGGACATGAACCGCGTCGCCGAGCTCGGCATCGCCGCGCACTGGAAGTACAAAGAGAAGAGCCGCGGCGCGGGCCACGACAACGTCATCGACTACAAAGACGCGCAGCGCTTCCACTGGCTCCGCCAGCTGATGGACTGGCAGAAGGAGCTCAAGGACCCGCAAGAGTTCTTGGAGAGCGTGAAGGTCGACCTCTTTCAAGACGAGGTCTACGTGTTCACCCCGAAGGGCGACGTGCGGGTGTTTCCGCGCAGCGCGACGCCCATCGACTTCGCGTACGCCATTCACTCCGACGTCGGCGAGCGCTGCTCGGGCGCGCGCGTCAACGGGCAGATCGTGCCGCTGCGCTCGCAGCTCCGCTCGGGCGACGTCGTCGAGATTCTCACCGACAGTTCGAAGCACCCGACCAAAGACTGGCTCGACCACGCGGTCACTTCGAAGGCCCGCGGCAAGATCCGCGCGTACCTCCGCAGCGAGCAGCGCGAGCGGTCGCTGCGCCTCGGGCGCGAGCTCCTCGAGCGCGCCCTGCACAGCGCGGGGCTCAGCTACAACAAGGTGGTCAAGACGGGGGCCATCACCAAGGCCGTCGAGGCCGCCAAGCTGGGCTCCGTGGAGGAGCTGCTCATTCACGTGGGCTACGGCCGCGTGGCCGTCGACGAGGTGGTGCGCGCCCTCGCGCCGCCCGAGCAGAAGGCCCCCGAGGCCATCAAAGAGGGCGCGGTCGAGAAGGTCATTCGCAAGGTCACGGGCCGCGACACCAACGGCATCATGGTGTCGGGCGAGAGCGACGTGCTCGTGCGCTTTTCGAAGTGCTGCTCGCCGCTGCCGGGCGACGAGATCGTAGGCTTCATCACCCGCGGGCGGGGCATTACCATTCACCGCCGCGCGTGCGCCAAGAGCCTCGACCTCGACCCCGAGCGCAAGGTGAAGGTCGAGTGGGACGCGGGCGCCAAGGTGCCTCGCCCCGTGTGCCTCCGCGTGATCACGGCCAACCGCCCGGGCATTCTCGCCGAGGTGGGGCAGACCTTTCAGAAGTGCGGGATGAACATCGAAGAGGCCAACTGTCGCGCGGCCGAGGCCGACCGGGCGCTCAACCTCTTCTCGTTCACCGTGGGCGACCTCTCGTCGCTCAAGACGGTGATCCGGCAGCTCCAGAAGGTGAAGGGCGTGCTCTCCGTCGAGCGCGTCTGAGCTACGCGGGCTCGTAGGGCGCGTCGGGGTAGAGCTTCACGATCTCGACGCCCTCGCGCAGGTCGCGCACCGAGCGGTAGCGCGCCGCGAGGTCGAGGCGCAGATAGGTCTTGTGGCAGTCGAAGAGGCCGAACGAGGTCGAGAGGCACATCTGCTCGTCGCCCTCGACCTCGTAGCCGCTGCTCACCACGTCGTGGCCGTACACCACGAAGGCACCGGGCTCGGCCGTGACCGTCGCCACCGCGAGGAGCGCGCGGGCCTGCGCGGGCGACGCGTGGCGGGCCCACAGGAGCGCGCCCACGGTGCCGCGCTCGTGCATGCGTGAGAGGGCCTCGCCGCGGAAGCCGTCGTACGTGAGCGCTTCGAAGTCGTCGAGGGAGGCTTCGGTGCGCCGCGGGGCGCCGTGGGTGAGCACCACGCCGCAGGGGGCCACCGCGACGAGGGGCCACGCGCGTAGAAACTCGTGGGCGCGGGCGCGCTCGGGGCCGAGGGCGGCGTCGAGCACGGCGGCCTCGTCGGGGTAGAACTTGGGCACCCGCGGGCCGCCGATGTGCGCGTGCTCGTGGTTGCCCAGCACGCTGAAGGCGCGCGCGTCGCGGGTGAAATCGTCGAAGTCGAGGAGCACCTCGCGCGAGGCGTCGACGTAGGCCGTGCCCAGGTGCCGCGGCCACATGCCCGGGGCGTGGAGCTCGGGGCACGGGCCGTGGACCATGTCGCCGCAGAAGGCGAGCAGGGGCTCGTTGCCGGCCGCGAGCTCGCGCGCGTACACCGACTTCATGGCCTGGTAGTCGCCGAGGTTGCCCTGCAGGTCGGTGGCGACGAGCAGCACGCCGCGGTCGGGGAGCCGCGCCACCTTGCGGTTCCACACCGCGGCCCCCATGCGTCGCGCCCCTGGCAACATCGCGGCGAATGGTATCGGCGTCGCGCGCAAGGTTCACGTACATTCACCGCGTGGGTTGCGGGCGCCGCGCGCGGTTGGCGCGCCCGGAATGTTGACAGCAGGGACCCGCGGCACGTAACGGTCAAAGGTCGCCGATCGATGCTCCCCACCTCCGTCAAAGCAGGCACCGTCTTCGGGCAGGATTTCGAGATCCTGCAGCGGCTCGCCCAGGGCGGCATGGGCACGGTGTACGTGGCCTTGCAGCACAGC
>CAISKJ010000258.1 GCA_903885885.1 uncultured delta proteobacterium | reverse complement strand
TCGGCGCCGTAGCCGCGCGGGTGCGCGCTGTCGCCCGCGCTCGCGCGACGCCCCGGCAGCTTGAAGAACGCATCGGGCGACGGGTGATCCTCCTCGGCCACCTCCCACCACCCCGCGTCGGCCACCCAGAGCGACACCACCGCGTCGCGCGGCGCGCCGTCGTCGTTGCGCGCGGCCACCGTCACCCGCGCGGTCGAACCCGCCGCGTAGGCGCGCTGACTGGTCGCCACGCGCAGCCCGAAGCGCCGCGAGGTCTCCACCTCGACCGCGGCGCTCGCGTAGGTCACCTCGCCGCCGTGAACGTGCGTCGCCACCGCCGTCGCGAGGCCCCGCGCCCCTTCGGCCACGGGCAATTCGAAGCGCCCGCTCGCCCCTGCCCCCGACCACCGCGAGCCCCACACGCCGCCCTGCTCGAGCGTGAGCCACGTGCTCCCCGCCGCGGGCGCGCGCAGCACGAGCGGCAGCGCGCGCCCCGGCACCGCCACGCCGCCGAGCGACGACACCGCGAGCGCGCCCCGCGCCGACAGCGACGGCGGACGCTCGCGCTCCCACACCACCAGCGACGCGCTCGACGCGCGCACGTCGCCCGCAGGCGCGGCCTCGACCCACCACGGCCCCGACCCCGCGAGTCGCACACGCGGAGCGGGCGCCGAAGGTGTGACAGAGAATGTCCGCATCCATCGCGCGGCCCCGACGGGTCCGTTGCCGTCGGTGCCGAACACCCGCACCGCCACGGCACCCTCGCGCGCCGCGCCGCCGAGGTCTTTCAGCGCGAGGTTCACGGCGAGGTCCTGGTCGGGCTCCGCCCGCGTCGCCTCCGACGTGAGCTCGATGAGGTCGCGCCACGCGCCGGTCCACACCTCGCCCTCGGCGTAGGTGACCCCCGCCCCCGCCGCGATCTCCGCGTGAACGCGCGCACGCGCCAGCGCCTCGTGGGTCGCGGGCATCGCGAAGGTGAAGCTCGCCGGTCGCTGCGGCCCGATGGGCACGCGCGCGTCGCCGCCGGGCGTGCGAAACGTGATCGCCGCCTCGTCGGGCCACCCGCCCGCGTCGTCGCTCGCGGTCACGGTCACGCGCTCGCCCGCCGCCGCCCACGTGCGATCGAAGCGCAGACGCAGCGCGCGACGCGGCAGCGGGCGCCCATCGAGGTGCAGCGTGCGGCGGTGATCGCGGCCCCGAACGCGCGCGAAGAGCTCCGCACCCGCGGCGACGGCGGCGACGAAGTTCCCATCGGCGTCGGTGCGCGCCGTCACCCGCTCGGCAGACTCGTCGACGCGCAGCTCGACGGGCTCGTCGCGCAGCGGAACCTCGCGCCCGTCGACGCAGCCGCGCGCGTGGCCGCGCACGTTCACCGTCTCGCCGGGGCGAAAGGCGGGGCGCCCGACGCCCACGTACACCCGCACGTCGCAGGGCTCGGCGCGCACGTGCGTCACGTCGGCCCACGCCACGTCGTCGCCGCGCACGGCCACGTAGCGCGCCTCCTGCGCGTCGAGCGCCGCGAAGGTCGCCACGCCCTGCGCGTCGGTGCGCACCACGTCGCCCGCGCGCCCCGCCACGAAGCGCTGCACCGTGACCCCCGCCTGCGGCACGCCTTCGGGGTCGACCACCGACACCACGTCGCGCGCGTCTCCGCGGCGCGCGAGCACCGTGAGCGACGTCACCGACACCAGCGACGTCGCCGCCCATCCCCCCGCGTGCGCGCGCACCAGGTACACGCCCGCGGCGAGGCCCCCGAGCGCAATGCGCGTGTCGGCCCACTCGCCCGCGTCGACGCCCCAGGTCTCCGCCGCGCCCTCGTCGACCTCGTTGGAGTCGTACACCGGCGCTTCGTCGCCGACCGCACGCCGCGCGGGCGCACCCACGCGGAGCACCTCGCGCCGCAGCGACACGAGGTCGACGAGGCCGCCGCGCCGGGGCAGCGGACCGTCGCGCAGCAGCAGCGCCTCGGCCTCGGCGCCGACGGGGCCTGCGGCGATCGAGACGCCCTGCCGATCGAGTGCTTCGGCCACGAACGATGTGAGCGCGCGCAGGCGAAAAACACCGACCTGCACCGGGCCCCCGTGGGCCTTCTGCACCCGAACGAACGCGGGCTCACCGGGCGTGTAGCGCCGCGGCGCATCGACGAGCAGAAAGGGCCGCGGGTCGAGTTCGAAGGGCAGCGATTGACCCTCGGGGTCGGCGCACACCGCGACCGGCGAGAGCGAGAGTACGAGCGAGAGCGAGAGCGAGCGTGCGACGCGCGTCATCGGGCGGCCTCGCGCGCGGCGCGGATCATCTCCGCCGTCACCTCGACCTCGCCCAGGGTCTCGAGCTGCCCGGTGCGCTGCGGCGTGCGATCGAAGCGCCAGCGTCGCTCGTGCGCGGTGTTGGCGAAGAGCACCACCTCGGCGTGGACGGGCGTCTGCGGCGCCTGCGGGCGCGCCCAGCGGTCGAGGCGGCGCGTGACGTCGGCGCGCTCGCGCAAGAGCGACGCACGCATCGGATCGACGGCATCGACGAGCGAGGCGTCGAGCGCGTCGAGGCGCTCGATGGCGGTGCCCCAGAGCGCGTCGCCCTCGTTGTCTTCGGGCGCCGAGGCCGCCCAGTAGTGGAGCTTCACGCGGTAGCGCCCCGCCGTCACCGAGGGCAGCACGTAGGCCTGCGACCCGAAGCCGATGGCGTCTTGCGAGAAGTCGAGGAGCCGCCCGCCGGAGCGCGTCTCGCGGTGGTCCCACTTGCAGGTCTCGCCCGAGGGCTCGCGGGTCCACAGGTCGATGATCTCGCCGCGCGAGGCCCACCCGAGCACCACCATGAGGTCGACGCGCGGGCCGCGCAGAAAGAAGGTCGACGCGTCGCGCGCCACCGACCCGTCGCGCGCCACCGACACCAGCACGCGGTTGTTGCCCGGCACGGCCACCACGCTCTGCGCGATGCGCCCCGCTTCGACGGGCACCTCGTAGCTCACGCCGTTCACCGTGAGCAGCGCGGCGCGCACGCGCGGGTCCGACACCGTCGCCTCGAGGCGCACCACGAGGTCGCTGTCGACCACGCCCCCCGGCGGGGTTTCGAAGCGCACCGTCAGACCCGCCGGCGCCTCCTGCGCGCGCGCCGCGAGCGCCGCGAGACAGACCACCGCGAGCGCCCGAATCCCCGTCCGTGTGTGTGCCATGGGAGCGCCTCCGACATCCTACGGACGAGCTTGTTCTCGCAGCAGTGGCGCGAAGAAATCTGCGACACTCCGCGCGGCCTTCGGGCGCGCGAAAGCCTCGCGCAGCAAGGTACTTCTCTCACCCACACCCTGGTACGCAATGACCCTGCGCAACAAGACCCTGTTCATCACCGGCGCGAGCCGCGGCATCGGCAAGGCGATCGCGCTCCGCGCCGCGCGCGACGGCGCCAACATCGTGATCGCCGCGAAGACCGCCGAGCCCAACCCCAAGCTCGCGGGCACCATCTACTCGGCCGCCGAAGAGATCGTCGCGGCGGGCGGCAAGGCCCTCCCCTGCGTGGTCGACATCCGCAGCGACGAGCAGCTGCACGCGGCCGTCGCGCAGGCCGTGGCCACCTTCGGCGGCATCGACGTGGTGATCAACAACGCCAGCGCGATCAGCCTCACGGGCACCCTCGACACGCCCATGAAGCGCTTCGACCTCATGCACCAGATCAACACGCGCGGCACCTTCGCCACCACGCAGGCGTGCCTCCCGCACCTGCTCGCGGCGTCGAACCCCCACGTGCTCAACATCTCGCCGCCCCTCAACTTCGACCCGAAGTGGTTCGCGCCCCACGTGGCCTACACCATGGCCAAGTACGGCATGAGCCTCTGCGTGCTCGGCATGGCCGAAGAGTTTCGCGAGCGGGGCGTCGCCGTGAACGCCCTGTGGCCCAAGACCGTGATCGACACGGCCGCGGTGCAGAACCTCCTCGGCGGCGACGAGACCGTGCGCCACAGCCGCAAGCCCGACATCATGGCCGACGCGGCCTACGCGGTGCTCACGCGCCCGTCGCGCGCGTGCACGGGCAACTTCTTCATCGACGAAGAGGTGCTCCGCGCCGAAGGGGTCAGCGACCTCACGGGGTACCAGATCGACCCGAACGCCGAGCTCTGGCCCGACTTCTTTCTCTGAGCGTTACGAAGGGCGATCGAGGCCGCGGAGCGCACACTCCGCGGCCGATCGTACGGGGCCGAACGAACTACTGGATGTTGGCCGAGATGGCCGAGAACTCGGTGGCGAGGGCGTAGCCGGGCTCGCCGTTCACCATCGTGTCGGGCTGGCGCGTCCACATCGCTTGCGGCGTGGTCTCGCAGTTGGAGCCCGCGAGGAGGTTGCAGAGCGTGGTCATGAGCGACTCGACGCGCACGCCGCGGGCGGCCGTCGCGGTGATCACGGCCTCGAGGCGACCGAAGGGAACCGGCGGCATCGCCGAGTCGGCCGTCTGCCAGTTGCTCGTGCACTCGTTGAAGCGGCCGCCGGAGATGGAGCCGAGGCCGATGCACTTGCGGTCGGCCGTGAGCAGCACGTTGGTCATGCGGGCGTTCTCGAGGGGCAGCTCGGTGAGGAGCGAGCCGTCGGTGCCATAGATGGGCAGGCGAACCGTGCCCATGATGATGCCCGTGCTCACGCGGTCGCCGGTGACCATGGCGGTGGTCGAGATCGGATCCCAGCGGGTGGCGGCGCCGCCCGCGGCGGGCGCGTTGCCGGTGTAGTACCGGAAGGCGCCGTCGATGAGGCCCTGGCCGAT
>CAISKJ010000257.1 GCA_903885885.1 uncultured delta proteobacterium | reverse complement strand
TCTCGTCGTTCTCGTCGCGCGTGCAAGATTTCTACGCCCGCCGCGCGTGGAGCGACGCCCGCGTGCGCGCCGCGCTGCTCCCCGCCGACCCGGCGCGCCCGGGGGTTCGCACGGTGCGCTTCTCCCTCACCGAGGGGCGCCAGGTGCTGGTGCGCGCGCTGCGCTTCCCCGGCGCGACGGTGCTCACCGAGGCCGAGCTCACGGCCATCGTCGAGGGGGCCGCGCGCGCCGAGCTCCCGCAGGGCCCGCGCACCTACCGCGGGCGCATCTTCCGCGAGCGCACCTTCACCCCGGGCGCCTACGCCACCGCGGCGCAGCGCATCGTCGACGCGTACCGCGAGCGAGGCTACCTCGACGCCGCCGTCGCCGCGCCCGACACCGCCCGCGTCGAGACCCCGCAGGGGCCCCGCGTCGACGTGAGCCTGCGCGTCACCGAGGGCCCGCGCAGCGCCGTCGAGGAGCTCACCTTCGAGGGCAACCGCACGCAGCCGAGCGCCGCGCTCGCCGAGGCCTGGGGGCTGCGCCTCGGCGTGGCCCTCTCGTACCGCGAGGTGAGCGAAGGCCGCGTGCGCCTCGGCGACTGGTACCGCGAGCGGGGCTACGCCTTCGCGCGCATCGAGCCCGAGATCGAGCGCTCGCCGGACCACACCCGCACGCGCGTGCGGGTGGTCATCCACGAGGGGCCCCGCGTGCGCATCGGGCGCGTCGAGGTGCGCGGCAACGTCACGGCGCGCGAGTCGGTGATCCTCTCGCGCCTCGCGCTCCGTCAGGGAGACACCTTCTCGCTCACCGCGCAGCGCGCGAGCCAGCGGCAGATCTACGACCTCGGCGTCTTCACCAGCGTCAACGTGGGCCTCGAAGACGGCGACGTCGAGGCGCCCGTGAAGACCCTCCTCGTGCGCGTGGTCGAAGACCGGCGCTACAGCGTCGAGGCCCGCGCGGGCTTCTCGCTGGGGCAGGGCGCGCGCCTCGGGCTCGAGTTCGCCTTCCTCGACATCGGCGGCTACGCGATGAACCTCGCGGTGCGCCCCGAGGTCGGGTACCTCCTGCCGCTCCCCGTGGTGGCGCCCACGCCGCCCGACTTCACCGGCGTCGCCGACCTCGACGTGAACCGCCTCACGGGCCGCTTCCCGGTCTCCCTCGCGTTCCCGTACATCCCCGGGCTCGGGCCTCGCTTCGCGGCCTCCGTCGACGCGGTGCTGAGCCGCGCGCTGCAGCCCTGGTCGCTGAGCCTCGTCACCCTCAGCCTCGGCGGCACGCTCTCGTGGCGCCCCATCCAACGCCTCGCCTTCTCGTGGACCACCGAGGTGCAGCGCATCGACGTGGGCCTCTTCTGCCGCGCCGACTCCATCGAGGGGTGCCTCGTCGAAGAGTGCCTCCGCAACGAGCTCCCGGTCGCGCGCGCCAACGCCGTCACCGAGTTTCGCAACGGTCGCCGCGCCGCCGAGGCGCTCACCCCCGCCGAGGTCGACGCCGTCAACGCCCAGTGCGTGGTGCGCGTGCGCCCGCAGCTCCAGTCGTTTCTACGCTACGCCCCCGGTCGGAGCGACCTCGCCGCGCTGCGCCTCGGCGTCGTGTGGGACGGCCGCGACAACCCCCTCACGCCCACGCGCGGCGTGTACGCCTCGCTCACGAGCGAGATGCTCTTTCTCCTCGGCTTCGCGGGCGAGGGGCCGGCCCCGCGGCCGTCGGACATCACCGCGCACTTCGAAGGCCGCCTCACCGGGTACATCCCCCTGCCCGTGGCCAACGCGGTGCTCTCGCTGAGCGCGCGCGGCGGCCGCAACGTGAGCCTCGCGGGCAACGAGAACACCCACCCCTCGCGGCTCTTCTGGCTCGGCGGCGCGAGCTCCATGCGCGGGTGGACGCAGAACCAGCTCATCCCCCAAGACGCCATCGACGCGCGCGATTTCGCCGTCGGTCAGGGCGGAGAGTTCTACCTCAACCTCGTGGCCGACCTGCGCATCCCCACGGGTTGGTGCCCCTTCGCGGGCATCTGCCTCGAGGTGGGAGCCTTCGCCGACCTGGGCAACGTGTGGCGCAAGCCGCCGCCCGTCTCCGAGTGGTGGCGCCTGCGCTTCTCCCCCGGCGCCGGCGTGCGGGCCACCACCCCCGTCGGCATCCTCGCCTTCGACGTGGGCTTCGTGCCCTTCTACTACCGCGAGGCCGGTGAAAACTGGATCCAGACGGTGCAGTTCTATCTGGGCAACACGCTCTAACGTGCGCCGAAAACTCGCGCGCGGCGGGCGTTCCATTGTTCGATCGTGGGAGCACTTATGAGCGCAACCATCGGCCCCGGCATGTTCGTGCAGATTCACTACACACTTCGCGACAACCGCGGCAACCTGCTCGAGAGCACCGACGGCGAAGACCCGCAGAGCTTCGTGTGGGGCCTCGGCGCCGTGGTGCCCGGCCTCGAAATGGCGCTCGAGGGCTCCGCCGCGGGCGAGGTGGTCAACGTCACCGTGGCCCCCGAAGACGCCTACGGCCTGCGCGACGACACCGACGTGTTCGACGTCGACCTCAGCGAGTTTCCCGACCCCTCCAAGGTGGTCATCGGGCAAGAGTTCTCGGCCGAGGGCGACGACGGCACAACCCTCACCATGCGCGTCATCGAGGTGCACGAGACCCACGTCACCGTCGACGCCAACCACCCCCTCGCGGGCGAGACGCTCAACTTTCAGGTGCGCGTCGTCGAGGTTCACCCCGCCACCGACGACGAGGTGCTCGCCGCGCGCGCCGAGCTGGCCGAGCAGCGAAGCCCCGAGGGCGAGGTCTCGTAGACAGAATACACCCCGCGGTGAGCGCCTTCGCGGAGCGCTGGTGAAACGATAGAGCGCGGCGTATGGTACCAGCCCTCCGTGGCCTGACGGCTGCGGCGCGCTCCAACGATATCTTCACTGCGCACGATGGGTCTCCCCTGTGTCTGCCTCGTCTTCTAGCAACAACCGCCCGACGCCCCGCACCGTACCCTTCACGGTATCGCCCGAGCGCATCGACGCCGACGCGGCCAAGGTGGTCAAGCGACTGGTGCGCAGCGGTCACGCGGCCTACCTGGTCGGCGGGTGCGTGCGCGACCTCCTGCTCGGTCGCACCCCCAAAGACTTCGACGTTGCGACGAGCGCGCGCCCCAACGAGGTGAAGCACCTCTTTCGCAACTGCCGCATCATCGGGCGCCGCTTTCGCCTCGCCCACATCATGTTCGGGTCGAAGATCATCGAGGTCGCCACCTTCCGCAAAGACCCCTCGATGGACCTCCCCCTCGACGAGTCCATCGACTGGTCAGCCTCGGCCGAGGTTGACGGCGACGACGGCGCCGACGCGCACACCGACGCGCAGGCCGTGATCGCCGCGGCGAGGCCCCGCCGCCCCGACGACGATCAAGACCTCCTCATCCGTCACGACAACGTCTTCGGCGAGCCCTGGGAAGACGCAGCGCGCCGCGACTTCACCATGAACGCCCTCTTCTACGACCTCGAGCGCCGCGAGATCGTCGACTACGTGGGCGGCCTCGCCGACATCGAGCGCAGGGTGATCCGCACCATCGGCGACGCCGACGTGCGCTTCCGCGAAGACCCGGTGCGCATCCTGCGGGCCATCAAGTTCGCCGCGCGCCTCGACCTTGGCATCGAGCCCGACGTGTACGACGCCATCGTGGTGCACCGCGACGACCTCCTGCGCGCCGCGCGCCCGCGCCTCCTCGAAGAGATCTTACGGCTCCTCCGCGGCGGGGCCTCGCGCCGCGCCTTCTGGCTCGCGTGGGAGACGGGCGTGCTCGCCGTGGTGCTCCCCGAGCTGTCGGCCTTTCTCGACGACGACCCGCACAACCGCACGCGCCTCTGGCAACGCCTCCGCGTCCACGACGCGCGCATCCCCGCCGAGGCCGCGGCCTCCGACGCGTCGCTCCTCGCGTCGCTGGTGCTCGAGCCCGCGCTCGAGGCCCTCGAGGGCGAGCGCGACATCGCCGCGGCCGTCACCAGCTTCTTCGAACCGATGCAAGAGCGCCTGGCCATTCCGCGCAAGCTCTTCGACCGCGTGCGCCAGGTGGTGGCCGTGCAACGCCGCATCGCCTCGGGGCGCCACCACACGCTGCTCAAGCGCGATTTCTATCCCGAGTCGGCCGAGGTATGGACGCTCGACGCGCAGGCCCGCAACGTCGACGCCGCGACCATTCAGCGGGTGATCGATGGCCGCGAGCCCGGCGCGAAGCCGCGCCACGTGGGCGAGCACGGCGCCGCGCACAGCCCGCGACCGGTCACGTCACGCTGACATCGTCGTTTGTGCGGTGAACCGATGGGGCGGCCTTCAAGTGATGCTTGAAGTCTGCCGCCCTCGCGCGAGAAGCGCGCTGTTCAGCGTACGGCGTGAATGCTGCGGAGAAAGACCATCACCTTGGTGAGGTCGGCGTTGGAGAGCTTGTTGGGCGGGATGGCGCGCATGCGCTTCTGACCGCCGCGGATGATCTTCGTCATCTCTTCTTCGGTCTTGTTGAGGTTGCGAATCTCGGGGCCCGTATCCTCGCCGCCGTTGGGGTGGCAGCGCCCGCAGGCCTTGTTGAACTGCGCCACGCCCACGGGCGCCGCGGGGCGCCGCTGCGCCTCGGCCACCTGCGGGGTGGTGACCATCGCGCCGGCCAGCACGAGCGCGCCGAGCACGCCAAAGCACACGCCCCAACGACCCCGCTCACGATCGATCTTCATCACCATTCGAAGCTCCTCCTGGTTGGTCACCGCTGTGGTGCACCGCGTCTATGCCTCAACGGCGCGCCCACCTTCACCATTCATTTTCGCGCGGGCTCAGAAGCGCACGTGCAACCCCACGCGCGCGCCGCTGCCGTCGGGCGCGGCGCCCGCCATGATACGTACGCCCTGAAACTCCGGGGGCATCGGGACCGGCACGACGCGGCGACGCTCGGGCTGCCACGTCACGTTGGCGTGCGCGATCCCCGCGGCGGCCACCGCGACGAGGAGGCCCGCGGAGACCCAGTTGGTGATCTCGAGCGCCTGCGCGGTCTGCGCTTGGGTAAACTCCTCGACGCCCTCGAGGGTGCCGTCGGCGGGGGTCACCACCTGGTGCGCGAAGTAGGTCGCTACGGTCGACGCCGCGAGCACGAGCTCGGTGACGAGAAACACCGCGCCGAGGCCGCGCTGACCGTTCGCGATCTGGCCCACGCCGAAGGGCACCCACATGAGCTCGCGCGGCGCCCGATCGTCGACGGTGGCGTGCGTGAGGAGCTCGCGCATGAGCGCCTCGCGCGCGGCGCGCCGCGTCTCGGCCTGCTCGCGCGAGAGCACCCGCTCGGTGCGCAGGCGGTCGAGCTCGGGCTGCATCTCGCGCAACAGGAGTTCGAAGAAGCGCACGAAGCGTGGGTCGTACTGCGTCTGGTCGAGGCGCGCGTCGGGGTCTTCGCGCAGCATGCGCTCGAGGGTCGTGCGGGCCTCGGCCTCCTGGCGCAGCGCGTAGAGGCACGCCGCGTAGTAGCGCCGCGCGGCGGTGATGAGCACGGCGCCGCGCGTCCCCACCGCCTCGAGGCTCACGAGCGGACGCAGGCGCTCGATCGCCACGGCGTACTCGCCGTTCACGTACGAATCGCGGCCGAGACTGAGGTCGTCGACCTCGTCGGCGCGCGCCGTCGACGGCGCAAGCGCGAGGGCGCAGCCGACGATCAGTTGAGCGGAAAGCGCTCGGGCACGTGCACCGCGGCGGTGCTGTCTACGTCGGGGGCGCTCGCCACCGGCCGCAGGCGAAGGGGAATGCGAAGCGGGCCGTCGCCCGGCGGGATCACGTCGCTCCATTCGCGCGGCTCATGCGTACCGGTGCTGGCCGTGACCACGAAGCGGATTCGTTGCCCGACCTGAAACTGACCGATGCGCGGGCTCTGCGATCTCCACTGAACTGGCGCCCCTCCGTTGAGGGAATACACCACCCCCGGCGGGTTGGGGAAGAGCAATACCTCGCGCATCGCCCCGAGCGCCTGCGCGGCGCCCGCGTCGTGGCTCCCCGCGCGCGCCGTCTGCTCGCCCGTGCGACGCCCGTTGGGGCGCGTGGGGCGCGCCTCGGGGGGCGCCTCGACGCTCGCGTCGACCGCGGCCACCACCGGCGTCTCGGAGCGCGCCGAGTCGGTCGCCCGCACGATCACCGTGGGCGCCGCGGTGTCGGGCACGGGCTC
>CAISKJ010000256.1 GCA_903885885.1 uncultured delta proteobacterium | reverse complement strand
CTCGACCTCCGACCACTTCCCGTGCGCCATCGAACCTCCGACGCGCACGATCTCGGAATCGAACTACGTCGTCACGACGTCCTTGGCCGGACGGTTACGTTAAATCGACACTCTATGAAACTTAACGCGCTTCCAGAACAGGCGTGGTTGCGTATGCCAGACGGGTCTAAGGCCGCTATTTCTAGAGTTGCATCACCTGCAGGCGGCCATCGCTTTGTGTATAATACACATCTTGCCGCGGACATGGTACCCAAAGGTACTGAAATAACAAAAGAGTTATTAAAGAAGAAGCTTGGAGGTTAATTAGGAACATCTCTCGCCATTATTACTTTGCAATTAAGTATTTCGATGCACACCTCTCCCGTCCAATAAAGGTGTAGCTCTTTTTCGTTTATATTCAGAGTAAAACAGCCCGGCGGCACGAGCCACGTATTTCCTTCTGAAATAGGTAGATCGCCACTGTCTTCTACTTCTGGTTCATAATTTTCAATCTTTATGTTGGAACCGTTAACTCCAATAACTTTGATGTATTGACAATAAATTTCAAAAATTGCTTCATTTTGCATAAGCACGTGCGGGAAGAGGGATTCGAACCCCCGACCGGCGCCGTGTAAAGGCGCTGCTCTACCGCTGAGCTATTCCCGCGAACGGAATCGAAGGGATTCGAACCCCTGGTGCCCTTCCGAGCACGGCGGTTTTCAAAACCGCTGCCTTAGACCACTCGGCCACGCTTCCGTTGAAGCGTAATGTATACGCGTCAACTCTTATACCAGTGTAATCTTTATTTTTTTGTCAATATCGGAATGGCAGGATTTGAACCTGCGACCTCGCGCACCCAAAACGCGCGCACTACCAGGCTGTGCTACACTCCGTAGCTGCAGTATACCTTGACAGCGCTGTGCGTCTTTACTACTTGGTGACATCCTGTTGGATGTCACCAAGGAGAGTTGATGCATCGATGGGTTGTTGGTGGACCGCATGACGACTGGCGAGCCGAAATCTCGTACGACTACCTGAGCAACAAGCGCGTCTTCCGCGTCTGGTACAAGCGCGAGGTCTTCGCCGACCTTGACGCTGCGTTCGTCGATCGGCACGAGATTGCGGACTTCCCTTCGATCCTTCGGCCCTTCATCGAAGCGTACAAGGCGCTGTGAGGTAGTTCTCGGCGCTTCCAACCCCGTGGAGCAGCGTTCGACTTTCGCTCGATCAGCCCGTCACTCAGAGCCGCACGCGTCGACGAAGAGTCTCAAGGCTTCTACGGGGTTGATGCCCCAACCGAGGTGCCTCCGACCTCGAACCACCTGACCCCTTCCGATAGGTCTTCCTCGGATACCCGCGGCCATGTCCATGTCGCGAGGTCATGAGGAATGCTCTCCTTACGGAGACGCTCAAGGGCTCGCGCGCCGAGCTTCCAGGCACCGAGCCCGGAGCCGCCGTCAGCGAGATCCTGGAAGTGCTCTGCAGCGGCTTCTCCGAGCCCTCGTGTGAGCCTGCGGACCGCACGTGATCGACCGAGCCTCAATAGCGTATCGCTCGTCCACGTTGGAAATTCGAGAAGAATTTCAGCAGACAAGATTCTGCGCTGCCAGTCGAACCACGGTTGCAGCAGCGCCTTCCGCTCGCCGTCTGCCAGGCTTATCTCGTATACGCGAGCCAGCGACGCGACGAGTTTCGCCTGTCCCATCTCGACCACCAGGCGATCGATGATGGAGGACACGGGGGACGGCATGAGAGCCGGGGCCGAGACTGCGATCGACGCTGAACGGATCAGGGCGTGGACGCGTCTTCTTGGGCGGAGGGCGTTCATCCAGGTGCTACTCCTTCGGCGTATGGTGGCGGTTCGGCATGGGTTGCGCCAGTGAGGCGAGTGTCGTCGTCGCAGCGTTTGCGCTGTCACCGAACAACGACGCCGGGAGGCGTGATGTGGCCGACGCTCGCTGCATCCTCGTTGGAGCGGGCGGGTGGATGTCAGTAAGGCGGAAGATCAGGGACGCACGGGATGGTCGGGCGTGCCTGAAGTCGGTGAAGTGGGCGAGCGTTCCACGGGGTGACTAGGCGCGGTCGCACGGCCTCGATAGGTCCTCGCTCCGCGCGTGTGAGTTCAATCTCGCCCTCCGGGGCGAGGTCCCGGAGATGCAGAGGCTCTTTGAACTCGTGCCCCGCGCCTGCATCGCGCCCTGCGTCGCGGTATCTGGACCGCGTTGGCGAACTCTCGGACAAGGTTGAAGCGCCGCCTCCTCCGCGCACCCGACCCCGACTCTTTCGGCGGCGCTCCCGTCGCGCTCGAGCGCTGCCCACGACCCTTGTTCGCGAGCGGTGGGACCGAGACGACCCGGGCCTCATCCTTCCGACGACCCCGAGGCGCTCGGGTCCCCGGCGGAGCAGCCTTGGTGGGCCACGAGCAGGGCGGCGAGCTCGATGGCGCGCCTCACCGCGTGCGGCCCGCCCTCGCGCACTGCGAGAGCGAGCCGAACCTCATCGCGGTCGAGCACCGCCTCGGTCAGCTGGTGGAACAGCAGCGTCGGCACCGGTCGCCCTGAGAGCACCGCGCCGAGGAACGCGCGGGCCACCTCGACCGCGACTCCCTCGGGCACTCCCTTAGAGGACTCAAGTGCATGATCTTGTGGGGTTTTTGAGTGTCCTGTTAACCGAATGGTCCCTGGTTCGAGTCCAGGTCCCGGAGCCATTTCTACCTCGTCGCCAACAAGGGGCGAGGGTCGGTGAACAGAAGCCCCCAAGGAGAAATCCGAGGGGGCTTCTTCTTTTCTGCGCTTGTTTCCGCGACCTTCGCGCGCACGCCGGGCGCGCGCGAGGACGGCGCTGCGCGGAACAGAGAGCGCGCCCTCGCGATCACCGTCGCCGCCGCGGACAGCTTCGCGCCTCTCTCTGCGTCCGCCGGG
>CAISKJ010000255.1 GCA_903885885.1 uncultured delta proteobacterium | reverse complement strand
GGCGCGGAAGCGCTTCGCGAGCTCCACCACGTCGCTCACCTTCACCACGATCTTCATCAGCGATTCTCCGAGTCCCATGCTCTTGTTCTCCCTTGTTTTCAGGGCCGCAAGAGCCGGACACAGATTTCTTTACGCTACCCGAGCGCTTACGCGCGGTAGCGCGTCGAGGTGAGGTACGCGCGCTCGCGCCGTCGAGAGGGAAAGACTGGAACGACGCGCTGCGAGCGGCGCTCGGTGGGAGTGTGACATGAGTGCCCTTGATGACCTCGACGGCATCGGCGAGCGCGTGGCCGTCGAGGCAACACGCGACGCCGTGATCAACGCGGAGTGTGCTCTCCTCGCGTGTGTGCTCTGCGATGAGGATGGGCGACACCGAGCGCTCGACCGCGCCGCGGCGCGCGTGTCTGAATGCGACTTCGCTGACCCCAAGCGGGCGGCGGTATGGCGCGCGATGCTCGCCATTCGTGCGCGAGAAGAATTCGTCGATGCGGCCGCGGTCGCAGAGCAACTCGAGAGCGCCCGCGAGCTGGTGGCGCGCAAGCACCTCGGTGACCTGCGCTCGCTTGTGGTGGCGCCCGCCGCGGTGGATCAGCATGCTGAGCGTGTGGCGCAGCACGCCGACCGCCGCGCGTTCGCTATGACGCTGCGTGACGCCCTCAATGCGCTGAATGGCGTTGGCACGCCACTCGACACGATGAGTGCCGCGCGAACGATTCTCGCGAGTGCCCCGACGGCCAGGCGCGGTGAGCGCGACGACTCGCTTCGCGCCGGGATGGCGGCGTTCATCGACGAGATTGAGAACGAAACTCCGTCCGTACTCGCCAGATGGGGGCTGCGCGAACTGGACGGCGGGATTACCGAAGGTGGCTGGTACGAGGGCGCCATCGGCGGGATGTACGCGGGGGAACTCTACGTACTCTGCGGAGTGCCGGGCTCGGGCAAGACGACGTTGGCGGTGCAGGCGGACTTGGCGACGGCACGCGGTGACGAGGCGACTCCGGGGCGCAAGGTGCTGTACTTCTCGTTGGAGATAACCCGCGCGGTCCTGTGCCGTCGTCTCGCGGGGCAGCGTGTGGGTGTGCCCTCGACACGGATCAAAAGACGTGTGTTCCTCCCTGGTGAGAAAGAAGCCCTCAAGCGGGCCGCGCGGGAGCTCAAGAGACTCCCCATCGATGTAATCCAGACGGCGCGCACCGTCGAAGCGATTCGCGCGCGTGTGCTCGCAGAGAAGGCCCGTGGCGACGTGGGGCTTGTGGTCGTCGATTTCTTGCAACTCGCTCAAGTTGAGCGGCGAAGAGACGACAGCTATCGCGAAGACGAAGACCGAATTTATGCGCTCAAGCACCTCGCCAACGCCGCGGGCGTGCCCGTACTCGTGATCAGCAGCATGACGAAAGAGGCGCAGCGTGCGGCTGCGAAGGGCGAGGTCGATAGCACGGGAGCGAAGGGCGCGGGCGCAGAGTACGCGGCCGACGTGATTGCGTTCCTTGTATGCACAACGTCCAACGACACGAGTGGGAGACCCGAGGTGCGATTCGAAATGACCAAGTCGCGCGACGGCACTCCCTCATCGCCCATCCTGCGATTCGACATGGCGCGCGGTGTATTCGAGGGGCCGGACCCATGAGCATTCGAGACGAAAACCGAGGTGCGCGGTGAGCGGCTCATTCGAAGATACCCTCCGTGCGATCGTGCGTGATGCCGTGCGCGACGTCGTTCGCGATGAACTCCGCGCGCACGGCCTCGGGCCTCAGCCCGCCGCCCAGCCCGCCCAGAGCGCCACACCCGCGTACGTCTCGACGAAGCTGGCCGCCCAGATCGCGAGCGTGCACGTCGCAACGATCCGCGACTGGGTCCAGCGAGGGCTCCTGCGTGGGCATCGTGCTGGACGGCTACTCCGCGTCGATCGCGCTGAGTTGATCGCGCTGATGACACGCGCGAAGAGCGACGCGCCCGCAATGGTCAACCTCGACCGGCTCGCGGAGGAGATCCTCGCGAAACCCAGGCGCGGCCAGGCGCGCCCGAAGTAGGCGTCGAATCCCACGGTGCGCTCACCCCCATTCTCCTCGCGCCTCCGAGCGCAGTCGATGGCGCCGTGGACCGACAGCGTGCCGAACGGAGCAGGATTGCTCCATCCCATCGACGCGCTGCCCACGAAATCCAAGCCGTTGCAGCGTGGCGCACGAGTTGCTCTACCGTCCCCCGACTCGCGATCGAAGGCCGCTCCCGTCAGAGGCCGTCTTCGCTGCGCGTCATGGAGGAGGAGACGACCATGAAGCATACCCACGTCAGCGGGGGCCGACGCGCGCCCATCGTCACGGCCCACGCGCGCACACGAATGAGCCAGCGCGCGATCCGGCCCGAGATCCTGCGCCTCGCGATGATCTTCGGGCGAGAGGTGCACGCCGCGAACGCAGTGTTCGTCGTGGTCGGTCGGCGCGAGGTCAGCGAGGCCCGCGTCGACGGCATCGACATCAACGACCTCGAAGGCATCCACGTCGTATGTTCGCGGGGCGGCGATGTGATCACCGTCTACCGTGATCGAACGCTCCGTGCGTTGCACCGCGCGCGGCGGGTGGCTTGAGTTCTGGGGGGCACAAGGAGACACCACGATGGAAGTTCTGACTGAAGATCACATCCGGTTCTTTCGCGAGCATGGCTACGTCGTCGTCGGCCCGCTCGTCGACGAAGCGAGGCTGGCCACCCTTCGCAGCGCGTTCGAGTCCCTCGAAGCGAAGTGGGCGCGCGAGTGCGAGGTGTCCGTCGAACGCTATCGCAGCATCGTGTCGCAGTGGACGGGCCTCTGGGAGCACCATCCCGCGTTCGCGACGCAGATCCATCACCCCGAGGTCGAGCGCGTCGCGCGAACCCTCCTCGGCGTCGAGCGGCTCCAGCTCTTTCACGATCACCTGATCTCGAAGCCGCCAGGCCACTCGTCGACGGTTCCCTGGCACCAGGACTATCCCTTCTGGCCCGTCGATGCGCCGCGGGCTCTCTCCTGCTGGCTGAGCCTCGACGCCGCGACAGCCGACTCTGGCGCGCTGCACTTCATGCCGGGTGCTCACCTCGAAGGAGAGCAGAGCCCCGTGGACTTCCTCGCGCGCAACAAAGACTGGGGCGCACGCGCGAAGGATGCGGTCGCGGTGCCCGTTCCGCCGGGGTACGCGATCTTTCATAGCTGCCTCTCGTGGCACTACTCCCCGCCGAATCACACGCAGGGTGAGCGTCGTGCGCTCATCGCGATCTACATGGATGCCTCGTGTCGGTGGGCGCCCGATCACTCGGGGTGGCACCCGATGAATGAGTTTGTCTCCGTCGCGCCGGGCGAGCACTTCAACGCCGATCGCTTCCCGCGTATCCGCCGCGCAGACCTCGACGAGGTGTCGCGATGAACCGCTCGATCAGCATGTTCACCGCGACCGCCGACCTCGAGGTGGCGCTCACGACGCTCGCGAACACCGCGCTCGGGCTTCCGCGCGACGT
>CAISKJ010000254.1 GCA_903885885.1 uncultured delta proteobacterium | reverse complement strand
CGCGTAGAGCACCGCGGCGCGGTCGTACTCGGCGCCGAGGAAGTACCGCGGGCCTGGCGCCATCGCGGCGAGCGCAGCCACGAGCGCCGCGCCCACGGCCGCGGGACGGCGCGCGCCCGACCGCGCGAGGGCGCCGACCAGCGGGAGCGCGAGCACCGCCAGCGTCCACCGCGGGCCGATGCGCGGCACGAGCGCGAGCGCCGCGACCACCGATCCGACGGCCGACACCAGCGTCCCGATGCCCGTCGCGATCGCCGCCGAGCGCGCGCGCTGCGGCGAGGCTTCGATCGACGCGAGCGCCGCGGCCTGCCCGGCGCCGAGCATCGTCGCGCAGGGCGCCACCACCACCGTCACCGCGGCCAGCGTGGCGAGGGCCCAGGGCCACGGAGCTCCGTCGCGCGACCCGACGCCCGACGACACCGCGGCGCACAGCGCGAGCGTCGCCACGCACGCCGCAGGAGCCAGCGCGAGGGCCCACGGCGCGACCGCGCGCACACGCTCCGCCGCGACCCTTCGCACGAGCGCGAAGCCGATCGCCTGCGCGCCCACGTAGGCCGCCACGATGGCCGCGAAGGCGAAGGCCGACACGCCCGCGTAGGGGACGAGCGCGCGGTTCCACACCGTCTGCGCGCCGAGGCCGAAGACGCCCGTCGCGGCGAAGAGCGCGGCCGCGTCGAGGGTGGCGCGATCGAGCGGCGGCGCCTCGGTGACGTCACCCCCCGCGTCGGGGAGCCATCGCGTCGAAACACCGGCTGCGATGAGGTTTCCGACGATCGCGACGAGCGCGGCGACGGTGCTCCCCACCCACGGAACGACCGCGCCGGCGCAGGCCGTCACGCCCCCGCACGCCCCCGCGAGGCCCGCCGCGTACACCGCGCCCGCCGCGCGCGGCGACCCCCGCAGCGACGCGACGAGCAGCGGGTACGTGACGCCCATCGCGAGCGCCGCGGGGAGCATCACGAGCGCGGCCGCGGCCACGTCGAGGGCGTGCGCGGTGCCGAGCCACGTCGACGGCGGCGCCACCTGCGTGAACACCGCGAGCGCGCCCGACGCCGCGAGGGCCACAACGACTTCAGCGATGCCGTACGCGCGACGCGGACGCGCGAAGAGCCCCGGGCGGTACACCGGGAGCAACGAGCCCGCGCCGAGGCCGGCCATGAACACGCCGAGCGCGAGGCCCGTGGCCCAGGCGCTGTTGCCCGTCCATCGCGCGAGGAGCGACGGTGCGACGGACTCGTGGCCCGCCGCGACGAGGGCCGAGAGGGTCGCGACGGCGAGCGCGCGCGGCGGCGCGGCAGGTGGCGGCGAGCCCATCGCGCGGCGGCTCGCTCAGGCGCTGTACGAGGCGACGGAGGTGTCGGTCTCCCAGAAGCGCACCTCGACCACGGGGAGGCCTTCGCGCTTCACGTGGTCGAAGATGGTGCGCGCGAGAAACTCCGCGGTGGGGTTCTCGTCGAGGGCGACGAAGACCTCGCCGGCCGCCTCGAGCGCGGGGATCACCGGGTCGTCGCGGCGCAAGAGGAGCCGGTGGTCGAGCGTGGCGTCGATCCACGCGCGCACGCGGGTCTCGAGCTCATCGAAATCCATCACGAAGCCCCGGCGGTCGAGCGTCGCCGCGCCGAGCACGATCTCGACGCGCGCGTTGTGACCGTGGATGCGCGCGCAGCGCCCCACGTACTCCATGAGCCGGTGGCCGTAGCAGAAGCGAACCTCTTCGGTGATGCGGTACAACCTTCGACCTCCAGAGCGCGCTGCATCTAACAGACACGCGGCCCCGCCCGCAAACACCGACGAATCTTTGCTGCGTCGGCACGCGGCGCCGTGCGATCCTCCGCGGCAATCGCTGCCATGTCGAACGTGATCCGTGGGCTCGCTCGTTGTTCATTCGCGTTGATGCTCGCCGCCTGCGCGTCGACCCCACAGCCCGCGCCGAGCGGCCCGCCGGTGCCCCTCGCGCCGCCGCCTCCGCCGCCCGGGGCCTACGTGCGCGTCATTCACGCCTCGCCCGAGCAGTTTGCGCAGATCGTCACCGCGTACACCGACAACGGCCAGGTGCCGGTCATCCCCGAGCTGCACTTCGGCGCGGCCGAGGGGTACCTCCCGGTGCCGTCGGGCGTTCACACGGTGCAGGCGCGCGTGCCCGGCATGCCGCCCTCGTCGCCCGCGCCCGTCAACTGGAGCACGCCCGACCTCCAGGCCAACCACGCGTACACGATCATCGCGCACGGCCTCGTGTCCGACCTCTCGGGCCCGCAGCTCACCTTCGCCAACGAAGAAGACGAGCCCGCCACCGTCACCCCCGGTCGCACGCGCCTCCGCTTCTTTCACGCCCTCGTCAACGGCGGCACCGTCGACGTGTGCCTCAACGGCGCCACGCCCGCCTTCGCGTCGGCTACCTACGGCGCCTTCGCCACCGCCAGCGGCACCACCACGCACTACGCCCCGGCCCCTCCCGGCGCGGTCACGGTCACGTTCCGCTCGGCGCAGCCCGGAAGGGCCCCGTGCGCGGGTCGCATCGTCGGCTCGGTGCCCATTCAGCTCCTCGATGGCGCGTCGGTGCTGCTCGTCGCCACCGGTCGCATCGCGCGCGGCGCCGGCGCCGTGGCCCCGCAGGTGCTCGTGTGCCCCGACACGGCCCCCGGCGCGGCCTCGTGCACGCCGACGCCGGTTACGCCGGGCCGCTAGTGATGCCTTCGATGGCGGCGCCGCGAGGGCGCGTCGACGGGCGCCGCCGGCGCGCGCACGGGCGCTGAGCTCGCGCTCGCCACGGGCGCCGGATCGACCACGCGAAACTCCACGCGCTGATTGCGCAATCGGTCTTCTTCCGAGTGG
>CAISKJ010000253.1 GCA_903885885.1 uncultured delta proteobacterium | reverse complement strand
CCGCTGCCGCCCCACACGACGAGCTCAGCGCCGGTCCATGCGAAGGCCATGTCGGCGCGCGGTGTCGGCGCGCCGTCGCCGCGCATGGGCTGCCAGCGTCGCGCAGTGACGTCGTAGCGCGCGCCGTCGCCGAGGGGCGCGTCGTTGTTTCGGCCGCCCCACACGAGCACCTCGCGGCCCGTGAACACCATCGCGAAGCGGCTGCGCTGCACCGGTGCGCCCATCGATGGCACGCCGAGCCACGCGGGCGTGCAGCGGCCCGCGACGCACGCGCGCATCGCGCCGCACGCGCACGCGTCGCTCCCATCCGCGGCGCCGCTGCGGGTCGCGTCGGTCACATCGAGCGCGCCACGCGTGTCGTACGTGGCGTCGACCACAGCGTCGCGCGAGGCGTCCAGTGATGCGCCGGGGGCGCCAGTATTTTGCGCGCATGCAGTCAGCAGCGTAAGCCCGACGAAGGTGGTGAACGTAGACAACCCATGGCCGCAACAACCGACAGCATGAGCGCCTTCACCTCCGTAGCGCCGCTCCTGGGACGGCGGCGCCCCCTCGACGACCGCATTCGCGTGCTCGTTGCCGACGACGAGCCGCAGCTCCGCACGCTGCTCACGCGGCTTCTCACCCGCGAAGGATACGATGTCACCGCGGTCGCTTCGGGCGCCGAGCTCGTGAGCGCCGTGCGCGAGGCCGACGAGCCCTTCGACCTCATCGTGAGCGACGTGATGATGCCGCAGCTCTCGGGCCTCGACGCGCTGCGCGTGCTCGCCGACGAGCTCGGCGACACGCCCGTGCTGCTGATGACCGCCATGCGCGACGAGCGCCTCCTCCGCGAGGCCACCGAGGCCGGCGCCCTCGGCGTGATCGCCAAGCCCTTCGAACTTGATGTGGTGCGCACCGCCGTGGCTGCGCTCACCGCGCGCTTTACTCACCGCTGAGTCCTCCGCGGTCGCTGGACGCGGCGCGACGGCCGACGATGGCCCCGCGCGCGTCGAGACACGCGCCTCGTCGGGGATCGACGTTGCGCGCGACTCGACGTGCTCGGCGCTGGCTTCGCGCATGCTGGGCGCAACGAGACTACTCCGGTCAAGCCCCACCGGCGCGCGCCCCCGCCGCGACCTGCGACGTTTCGCAAAGATGCTGGAAGTCGGGTCTCCGCGCCTCGCCGCCGCGATTGGGTGTCGAAGGCCGTTGCGCTCGTGTAGGCGGTCGTCAGATCGTTGCGGGCGTATGCGCAAGACCGACGCGAGGGCCCCACGATGGTGAGCAGAGAGCAGGCGCCGAGCGGCCCGCCGCGCAGGCCCGACGGGGACGACGTCGCCGATGAGCGGGCGCGCGCCGATGTGCGTCGCGTGCTCGACGCCGCGCAAGATGGGATGGGCATCGTGCGCGAGGGGCGCTGGTCGATGGTCAACCCCGCCCTGGCCCGGCAGCTTGGCGCCGCTTCGCCCGAGGCACTCACGGGCGTCGAGGTGCTGCCGGGCGTCCACGCCGCAGACCGCGACGTGGCCGATCTGCGCCTCCGCAGCGCGCGCGCCTCGCACGGGCTG
>CAISKJ010000252.1 GCA_903885885.1 uncultured delta proteobacterium | reverse complement strand
GGCGTCGATCCGCGCGCGAGACGCGGACTCTTCTCACGCGCGCAACAAGTCCGTCAACCTCCCCTGCGCGTGACGCGGCGCGGCTACCGCAGCTCTCCCGTGAGGCCGAGCGTAGGCAGAATGGGCACGCCGGGGAAGTTCGTGCGACGCGCGAAGTCGTACTGATAGAGCCACGACTCGGTGTTCTGCGCGTAGTAGGCGTTGATCACGTCGAGGTACGCCGACATGTCGAAGGGCCCCCAGCGGAAGCGGTAATCGACGCGCACGTCGAGCTGGTGATAGGTCGGCAGTCGCTCTTGCGGGAGCGTGGAGCTCTGCGGCGCGAAGAGCGGCCGGAAGCGGTCCGTGTCGCCGTCGTAGAAGGCCCCCGTTACGCTCTGCGTGGGGTTGCCCGTGGCGAGCTGAAAGCGCGCGCCGACGCGCCACTTCGGGTTGATCTGCCACGAGAGCGCCACGTTGAGCACGTGGGTCTGGTCGAAGCTGAAGGGCACCACGTTGCCCCCTTCGAGGAAGCGCTCGCTGCGCGACAGGGTGTACGACACCCACCCGAACACGCCGCGCTCGAGGCGCCTTCGCAGGAGCACCTCGAGGCCGTAGGCGCGGCCCTGACCGTCGTCGGCGAAGAAGAGCCTGCGCGGGCCTTCAGGCGAGTTGACCACCTGACTCGTGGGCCGCTGCAGGTTGTACATGCGGTTGTAGAAGCCCGTGAGCCGCGCCTCGAAGCCGAGCGGGAGGTTGAGCTCCACGCCCAGTGAAGACTGCCACGAGCGCTGCGGCCGCAGGTCGGGGTTGCCGATGCCCGGCACGAGCTGCACGAAGGGCGGCGCCTGGTGGAAGAAGCCCGACGCGGCCGTGACCGTCACCGCGTCGACGGGGCGCACGCGCAGCACCGCGCGCGGGTCGGCGATGAAGGTCGCGACGTTGGCGTAGATGAGCCGGTCGAGGCGCGCGCCGGCGGTGAGCTCGACGCGGTCGAAGTGGAGCACCTCTTCGGCCACGAGGGCCGCGCTGAGCTGCGTGACGCGCGGGGTGAAGCGCACGTCTTCGGAGTCGGCCGCGGGCGGGGGCACGCCGCCGATGTTGCCCGGCAGCGGGATGCGCACGTCGGCGTCGAAGGTGATGGTGAGCACGTCGACGCCGAGGAGCGTCGTGAGGTGACGCCCCGTCGGCACGCGCAGCGAGGCGCGCTCGCCGAGGATGAAGCCCGTCGAGCCGAGGAGGCGGTCGGGCTGGCCCGGCTGCGTCGAGCGCGACGTGAGAAAGTCGACGCCCAGCATGCCCGCGACGGTGAAGGTGGCGCCGCCCGCGAGGCCGAGCTCGTACTTCGTGATGAGCCGGTGAAAGGTGTAGCTGAGCTCGGAGTTCTGCTCGGCGGTGGTGGTGCCGACGCCCGCGGCCGCGGTGCGGTCGAAGCTGTCGTTGGAGCCGAAGAGAAACGCCGACACGCGCGAGCGCGGCGTGAAGCGGTAGTCCGCGCGTACCTGGTAGTCCGAGTACGACAGTCCCACACCGTCGACGATGAGCGGGACGAGGAGGTCGTAGTAGCTGCGCCGCGCGGACACAGCCACGCTGCCGCGCTGGTGGTCGAAGGGCATCACGCCCATCGCGCTCGCGCGGAGCACGTCGACCTGAAACTCTGCGAAGGGGCGCTCGGTGGGCGGCGGGCGCGTGTCGAGGCTGATCACGCCCGCGGAGAAGCGCCCGAACGAGAGGGGATATCCCCCGGGGTAGAAATTGAGCTCGCCGACGAGGCGCGAGGAGATCACCGCGGGCCCGAAGCCGAAGTGGTAGAGCACTGGCACCGGGAAGCCGTCGATGAAGAACCCGGTGTTCTCGAAGGACGCGCCGCGCACCACGAAGAGCCCGAGGCCGAAGGGCGTTCGCGACACGCCGGGCATCGTGGCCACCACGCGCGTGGGCTCGCCGAAGGTGCCGGGAACGGTCGTGAGCTCCTCGGCGCGGAGGGTCATCACGGTGGAGGCGCCCGGCTGTCGACGCGCGCGCACGGTGGCCTCGCCCGCGTCGTCGTCAGCGGGCGCAGTCGTCGCCGGCGGCGCTGCGACGGGTGTCGCAGGCGCGGGTGTCGCGGGTGCTTCGGGCGTAGTGGGGGCGGGCGCTGCGTCGGCGTAGGGGTTGGGCGGCAGCGGCCCCTCGCCCACCACATCGCGCGCGGTGGCGCTCGCGCCCGGCGCGCGCAGTCG
>CAISKJ010000251.1 GCA_903885885.1 uncultured delta proteobacterium | reverse complement strand
GGTGCACGTGCGCACCGGCACCCTCAAGCGCACCGAGGCTCCGTACGAGCTCGTGAAGCAGATGCGCGCCTCGGTGCTCGTGCTCGGTCCCCTCGTGGCCCGTTACGGCCGCGCGCGCGTCTCGTTGCCGGGCGGCTGCGCGATCGGCGCGCGCCCCATCGACCAGCACCTCAAGGGCCTCGAGGCGATGGGGGCGAACATCCGCCTCGACCACGGCTACGTCATCGCCGAGTGCCCGCGGCTGCGCGGCGCGACCATTCCGCTCGACATGGCCACCGTGACGGGCACCGAGAACCTCATGATGGCGGCGGCCCTCGCGAAGGGCCACACGCAGCTCATCGGCGCGGCGCGCGAGCCCGAGGTCGAGGAGCTCGGCCGCGTGCTCAACAAGATGGGCGCGCGCATCGATGGCGCGGGCACCGACGTGATTCACATCGAGGGCGTCGACGAGCTACACCCGGTCGACCACGCGATCATCCCCGACCGCATCGAGGCGGGCACCTTCATGATCGCCGCGGCGGCCACCGGGGGCGACGTGCTGGTTGACGGCGTGGTGCCCGAGCACGTCGAGCCCACGAGCGAGAAGATGCGCGCCGCGGGCGTCGACATCGTGCGCGAAGAGAGCGGGCTGCGCGTGCGCTCGCCGGGCGCGCGCGAGCTCCGTGGCATTGACATCACCACGGCGCCGCACCCGGGGTTTCCCACCGACATGCAGGCGCAGTTCATGGCGCTCATGACGCTGTCGCAGGGCACCAGCGTGGTGACCGAGTCGGTGTTCGAAAACCGCTTCATGCACATTCCCGAGCTCACACGCATGGGCGCCAACATCGAGGTGCACGGGCGCGTGGCGGTGGTCAACGGCGTGCCCTCGCTCGAGGGCGCGAGCGTGATGGCCACGGACCTGCGCGCGAGCGCGTGCCTGGTGATCGCGGGCCTCGTGGCGGGCGGCACCACCGAGGTGTTGCGCGTGTACCACCTCGACCGCGGCTACGAGGCCATCGAGCAGAAGCTCGGGCCCCTGGGCGCGCGCATCCGGCGCGTGCGCGGCAACGCGTGACGGCGCGGCCCCTCACGGTGGCGCTCCCCAAGGGGCGCCTCGCGAAGCAGCTCGCGCCGCGCTTCGCCCGCGCGGGCGTGGGCGCCGACACCTTCTCCGAGAGCGACCGGCGGCTGCAGCGCGACGCCGTGATGGGCTCGGTGGCCGTGCGCTTCTTGATGCTCAAGCCCGACGACGTGCCCACCTACGTGGAGCACGGCGCGGCCGACGCGGGCATCGTGGGCCGCGACGTTCTGCTCGAGCGCGGGAGCGACCTGTACGTTCCCCTCGACCTCAACCTCGGGCGCTGCCGCATGGCCGTGGCGGCCCCCGCGGGGCGCGGCGAGGCGACGCCGGGGCACGCGCTGCGGGTGGCCACCAAGTACCCGCGCATCGCGACGGCGCACTACGCCGCGCGGGGCGTCGACGTCGAGGTGATCTACGTGCAGGGCTCGGTCGAGACGGCGCCGCTCGTGGGGCTCTCCGACGTGATCGTCGACCTCGTCGAGACGGGCGAGACGCTGCGGCAGAACGGGCTCACCGTGCGCGAGACGGTGTGCGAGGTGAGCGCCGTTCTGGT
>CAISKJ010000250.1 GCA_903885885.1 uncultured delta proteobacterium | reverse complement strand
GCCGGGCTCGGCCTGCGCGCTGAGCCCGTCGGCGCGCGTGGCGGGGCTGCGCGCGAGGCGCTGCCCTACGGTGACAGCCTCGTCGTAGCGGCCCGTGTCGAGGTAGAGGCGCACGAGTACGCGATCGCCCGCGGCGCGCTCGGCGGGGCGCAGCCCGCGGAGCTGGGGCTCGACGGCGGCGTAGTCGCCGCGCGCGAGGGCGTCGCGGGCGCCCGTGAGCGTGGCGCGTGCGGTGAAGGGCGCGACGGTGAGCGCGAGGGCGAGGAGCGTCGACGCGACGCGAGGCGAGCGGCGGTGCATCGGAGCGGGAGCTTACGCGCTGCCGCGGGTGCGCACGAAGGCGCCGGGGCTGGTGCCGATGGTCTGGCGGTAGGCGCCCTCCCAGAGGGCGTCGGGGTCGCCGTCGAAGACGAGGTCGGCGTCGACGTCGGCGGGGAGCCACACGCCCTGCGACACCTCGCCGTCGAGCTGCTGCGGGCCCCAACCGGCGTAGCCGAGCATGAGGCGAAAATCACGATCCTGCTTGTGGAGCAGGGCCGCGAGGGCGTCGACGTCGCCCGTGACGGCGAGCTCGGAGCCCACATCGATCTCGCCCGCGAGGGCGCCCGCGGCGCGGCGGTAGAGCACCCACCCGGTGGCGGGGTGCACGGGACCGCCCACGCGGGCGATGCGCGCGTAGGGGCCGCCCTCGGGGAGCGTCACGCCGTCGGGGACGAGCTGCGAGCCCGTGAGGAGCTCGCGCACCGGGCCGAGGGCGCGGCCGTTGATGACCCACCCGAGGGCGCCGCTGTCGTCGTGGCGCGCGAGGAGCACCACGGTGCGTTCGAAGTTGGGGTCGCCGAGGCGCGGCGCTGCGAGGAGGAGCCCTGGAGCGAGGGTGCGACGGATCGCCATGGCCGCACTCTAAACCCGATCACTCGGGGAGTGTCTCGCCCTTCGCGGTGCGCTCTTCGCGGTCGCTCTCGATCACGGTGAGAAACGCGTCGGCCACGTCGGGGTCGAACTGCGAGCCCTGGCAGCGCTCGATCTCGTTGATGGCGACCTCGTGCGGGAGGGCGTTGCGGTAGCTGCGGTTCGACGTCATGGCGTCGTAGGTGTCGGCCACCGAGATGATGCGCGCGATCACCGGGATCTCGTTGCCCTTGAGCTTGAGCGGGTACCCGCGACCGTCCCAGCGCTCGTGGTGGAGGTGCACGCCGGGCACGAGGGGGTGCAGGAATTTGATCGGGTCGAGGATGTCTTTGCCGTAGCTCGGGTGCTTCTTGAAGATCTCGTACTCGTCGGCGGTGAGCTTGCCGGCCTTGTTGAGGTTGAGCACGCAGCCCACCTTGCCGATGTCGTGGAGCAGCGCCGCCTGGCGCACGATCTCGACCTCGTCGGGCCCGAGGCCCAGGTGCTTCGCGAGGAGCATGGCGTAGTAGGCCACGCGGTCGGAGTGGCCCGCGGTGTACCGATCCATCTTGTCGATGGTGCGCGCGAGGCCCTGAATGGTCTGCTTGAAGGTGTCGCGCAGGTCTTCGTAGAGGCGCGCGTTCTCGATGGCCGCGGCGGCGCGCGAGGCCACCGTCGACAGGAGCTTGCGCTGCGCCTCTTCGAAGCGCCGGCCGCGCTGAAAGCCCAGCGTGACGAGGAAGCCCGCCACGTCGCCGCGGATGCGCAGCGGCACGGCCATGATCGACCACGCGGGGTGCTGCGGCGACGGATGCACGAGAAACGCCGCGACGCGGGCGCCCGAGACGTTGAGCGTCGGCTCGTCGGCGAAGTGCTCGGCGAGGGCCGTGGCGTCGACGGCGGCCACCGAGTCGTCGCCGAGCACCTCGGGGGGGATGAGCGGGTTGTGGCGCCGCATGCGCTCGAACCACTGCCCCTCGGAGTCTTTGAGGAGCACCTTCACGAGGTCGGCGCCGAGGTCGT
>CAISKJ010000249.1 GCA_903885885.1 uncultured delta proteobacterium | reverse complement strand
GGCCTCGAGGCGCGCCTGCCCCGGCTGCAAGAGCAGCGTGAGCACCATGGCGCTCACGAAGGCGCGCCCGAAGCGGTCGCCCTCGGCGCGCCCCGCGGTGAGCGCCGCGATGGCGAGGTAGTACGCGAAGAGCACCGCCGCCGTGACGGCCGCGCCCTGCAGCGTGCGGCGCACCACGACCTCGATGTCGAAGAGGCGCTCGCGCAGAATGGCCAGGCCGATGCCCAGCGGAAAGGCCAGAAACGACAGGATGATGAGCGTGTCGGTGGGGTCGGCGACGGCGTGCCCGGGGAGCAGCAGCGGCACGCGCGGCACGGCGATCATCGCGAGGGGCACGACGATGCCCCAGAGCATCCAGCGGGCCTGCAGGGCCTGCACCTGCGTGGAGGCGCGGCGGTACCCGCGGGCCATCAGGGCGAGGCCGCCCGCGATGCACGCGAGGGTGTCGCCGAGGGCGGCGTGGGGCAGCGCGGCGGTGAGCTCGCCCGCGACGGCGACGACGCCGAGGGCCCGCGGCAGGTCGCGCGTGAGGCGCGCGTTGCGGGCGCCGAGCTGGTGCACCGGCAGCACGCCCGCGAGGCGCACGAACGCGCCGCCCGCGATGACCACGCCGACCACGTTGGCGACCCAGAGCGCGCGGTTGGCGAAGGGCGCGAGGGCGAGGCCCCGCTCGGCGTTGACGAGGGAGGGGACCACGCACGCGAAGGCCCCGACGGAGGTGGCGAAGAGCGACCGCGCGGCGCGCTCGTCGGGCTTGCGGCGCAGCACGAAGACGCCCACCGCGAGGAGCGCGAGGCCCGTGAACGCGACGGGGGCCGCGTCGCGCAGGGTGGGCAGGAGCCCGAGGCGTCGCACGGGGACGCGGAGCGCGCGCGTGGTGCCGTCGGCGTCGGTGAGCGCGAGGGGGATCGAGGCGCGGTCGGCGAGGGCGGCGTAGAGGGCGTCTTGATCGCGGAGCCAGCGGGCGCGCGCGGCGCGGGTGTCGAGGTATTCGACCTCGCGGAGGAGGCTCTCGTCGCGGAGGGTGACGGGCCCCACGGAGCGCACGCACGCGCCGGGGGCGCCGTCGCGCGGGCTCAGGCGCCAGGGGCAGCCGGGGGCGTCACTGCGGACGAGGGCGACGGAGAGGGCGGGCGAGCGCGCGAGGGAGACCACCGCGAGCAGGGCCAGCGCGGCGCACGCGGCGAGGAGGCCGACGCTGGAGGCCCGCAGACCCGACCACGTGCGCGGGGGCGGCATAGGGGGCGCGCGCGGCGAGGGTCAGCTGAAGAAGGGGCCGAAGGGGCGGGGGATCTCGCCGCCGTTCGGAAAATCAGGGGCGAGGATGATGTCGACGGCGCGCGGGTCGCGCGCGCGAATCTGGTCGAAGATGACCACGAACTCGTAGGCTTGGGAGGCCGTGAGGCGCGGGAGCGACGCCGTCATGATCGGGCCCGCGAGGCCCGCCGGGCGCGCGATGGGCGACGGGCGATCGACGCGGATCGCGCTGCGCACGCCCTCGGCGCGCGCCTCGCGCGAGCCTGTTTGCGTGAGGGCCGCGAGCACCGTGGCGCGGGCGCGCGGCTCGGCGAGCAGGTGGCGAACGAACCGATCGAAGGCCGTGATCGTTGCGAGGTCGACCATAGGGGTACTCTCCATCCCTCCGTAGGCCGCGGAGGGTCGCGCAGGGCCCCACCGTTTGCAAGCGCGTCGCGTCAGGGCACCACGCGCAGGCGG
>CAISKJ010000248.1 GCA_903885885.1 uncultured delta proteobacterium | reverse complement strand
GAATCGACTCGGCGATGAGCCGCGCAGGCATCGGGGCCGCGGGCGTTTTCACCGGCTCGAACGACTCGCCCATCTCGGGCAGCGGCGGCAGGTCGTCGTTGGCGGGCGGCAGGCGCGGGAGCGCGCGCGGCGTCTCGCGTGCGGGGCTCCCGCGCAGCGTCGGCACCTCGTTGGCGCCCGACGGGCGCTTGCGCAAGCTGGGCTCGTCGTGGACCGAGTCGCGCAGCTCGCGGAACACCGCGTCGGCCAGCGAGGCCACGCCCTCGGCGTCGTCGGCGACGCTCGCGACCGCGGCGGGTCGGGGCGCGATGGCGACGGGCCGCGGCGGGGCCGCGAGGGGCGGCGGGGCCACGCTCTCGGGCGACGCCATGCGCAGGGCCGTGAGGTCGTCGCCGCGCGCGTCGAGCACGCGCTGGATCGCGCCGCGCCGCGCCAGCTCGACGAGCAGGGGCTCGAGGTCGGCGGGGGCCATCGCGTCGCGGAGGATGAGGTCGCGCGGCGCCTCGCCGGTCGCGACGCGCTCGACGATGGCGCTCATGCGCGCGGGCAGCGTGCGGGCGTAGGCGAGCGCCGCGTCGCGGTCGATCTCGACGCGCACCACCTCGAGGAGGCTGGCGCCCGTGAGCGACTCTTCGAAGGCCACGATCTTGCGCGCGCAGCGCGAGAGCACCGCGTCGAGGTCGCCCGTGAGGTTCTCGCGCGCGTGGGTCTTCGCGCGCGCCACCGCGAAGCGCGCCGTGGCCGCGCCCATCACCGGCACCATCGCCCCGTCGCCGCGCAGGAGCGAGCCGTCGTGCGCGGTGCGAAGCGCCGACGCGAGGCGCCCGCCGCGCACGTGGAGCTCCGTGACGCTCCACGGGTCGGAGATGGTCACCGTGGCGTCGCCGAGCGAGGCCGTCGCCGCTTGCAGGAGCGGCGCGAGCCCGACGCGCTCGAGGCGCCCGCGCACCTCGGCCGAGCCCGTGAGCTCCGCCACGCGCTTCAAGATCCGCACGCGCAGACGAACGGCGTCGCGGGCGCGGGCCAGCACGACCTCGCCGCCGGCCTCTTTGCGAAGGTACCCCTGCGCCTGCGCGCCCATCTCGCGCATGCGCACGAGGAGGTCGTCGCGCCACGAGAGCAGCACCACGGGCGTGTGCCGCAGCGTGGGGTCGCGGCGAATCGCCTGGCACAGCCCGAAGCCGTCGAGGCCCGGCATCACGATGTCGGAGATCACCAGGTCGGGGCGCGTGCGCCGCGCCGTCGCGAGGGCCTCGGCGCCGCTCGCGCAGCCCGTGACCTCGGCGCCCGCCTCGCGCAGGAGCGCGGTGAAGTTCGCCACCACCGCGGGGTCGTCGTCGACCACGAGCACCGAGCGCCCCGGGAGGAGGTCGTCGCCGGGGGCCTCGTCGGTCGCCCTCACGTCATCGCCGAGGGTGACCACGTGCGTGCCCGGCAGGCCCCGCGGCGCCGTCGGGAGTTCGAAGCGCACCGCGCCGTGCGAGCGGCGCTCGACCACCTCGCGGATGCGCGCGATGGCCTCCCACGCGGCGACGAGCACCTCGTTGCCAGCGCCCAGCGGGATGCGCGCCCCGCGGGCCCGCGGCGAGGCCGCCCCCACGATGCCCCGACGGATCTCGTCTTGGAGCGCGCGCGTGAGCTCGTCGAGGGTCACGTCGCCGAAGTCGTGGGCGCTCACCATCGAGGCGGCGGCGCCGCCGAGCACGCGCTCCAGCACGTCCCACAAGCCCGCGCCGTCGAGGGCGTCGGAGACCACCTCGGCCGCCTCGGGGCAGCGCTCGCGCACGGCGTCGAAGCCCTCGCCGGGCGGCGCCACCAGCACCACGGGAAAGAACTCGGTGATCGGGTCGGCGCGCAGCGCGGCGATGAGCGCGGCCCCGTCGGCAGCGCCGCCCATCTCGGCCACGATCACGTCAGGCGCGACGTCTCGCGCGCGCTGCGCGGCGTCGGCGGCCGAGCGCGTCACCATGAGCTCGACCTCCGAGGGGAGCACCTCGTGGAGCGCGTTGGCGCGCGCGGAGCTCCCGACGAAGAGCACGTGCACGGCGGCGCCGTGGGCCGACACCGTGGCGCCCTTGCGCAGCGTGGTGCCCGGCGGCAGCGTGCGGTAGGGCACCTGCGACATGCGCGGCGCGTCGTTCTGCGCCTCGGCGGAGGCGGCGAAATCGGGCGGCAGCGTGGCCTTGATCGACCCGCGGGTCATCGCGCCCGGCGCGACCGAGAGGCGCACCGCGGCGGCCCGCGTGGCGTCTTCGCGCGTGCCCGTTGGGGCGCCCGACGCGGCCGGCGTCGACGGCTCGTGCGTGTCGGCCTCGACGCACTGCGAGAACGAGGCGATGTACCCGGCGAGGCTGTCGATGTGGGGCCGCGTGAGGGTCGGCATCGACCGCGTCGCGTCGATGATGTCGACGCAGGCGCGCACCGCCTCGGAGAGCTTGGGCAGCTGGTACGAGCGCGTGAGGGTGTAGAGCGCGTGCAGCTTGCGGCGCAGCTCGTCGCGCATGCGCATCGAGCGAGGGTCGGCGATGAGGGCCCCGAAGGTGGCCTTGATCTCGACGATCTTGCGAGGGAGGCTGCGCACGAAGCCCGTTCTCGGATCGTCGGGGGTCTCGCGGGTGAGGTTCGATTCCATCGTAGGGGGGTTTCGCTCGCTCGCGATCGGTGTCTCGGCGCCCACGGACGCTATCGCCGCGCGGAGATGCAACGCCAGTTTCCCGACGAGCGCGGGCGATTGTAGTGCTACACCGCGCCCCGCAGGAGCGTCACCGTGAAGTTCATCGATGAAGTGGAGATCAGCGTGTCGGCCGGAGATGGGGGCAGAGGGGCGGTATCATTCCGCCGTGAGGCTCACGTTCCGTTCGGAGGGCCCGATGGCGGTGACGGCGGAAAGGGCGGCGACGTTCTGATGGTCGCCGACCAGGGGTTGAACACCCTGGTCGAGTATCGCTTTCGCCCGCGCTGGGAGGCCGAGCGCGGCGAGAACGGCATGGGCTCCGACTGCAACGGCAAGGGCAGCCCCGACAAGGTGCTCAAGGTGCCCGTCGGCACGCTCGTGGTCGACATCGAGACGGGCACCGTGGTGGCCGACCTGCACGAGGCGGGGATGACCATCGTGGTCGCCAAGGGCGGCCGCGGCGGCCTCGGCAACATGAACTTCTGCACCCCGTGGGATCGCGCGCCGCGCCGCGCGCAGCCCGGCGAGCCCGGCGAGCAGAAGCGCCTGCGCATGGAGCTTCGCCTGCTCGCCGACGTGGGCATCCTGGGCTTTCCCAACGTCGGCAAGAGCACCTTCATCGCCTCGGTGTCGCGCGCGAAGCCCAAGATCGCCGACTATCCCTTCACCACGCTGGTGCCCAACCTCGGCGTGGTGCGCATCGACGAGAACCGCAGCTTTCTCATGGCCGACATCCCCGGGCTCATCCCCGGCGCGGCGCAGGGCGCGGGCCTCGGCATTCGCTTTCTCAAGCACGTCGAGCGCACGCGGGTGCTGCTGCACCTCGTCACGATGCAGAACGACGACCACGACCTCATGGCCCGCTACGACGCCCTGATGCGCGAGGTCGAGCAGTTTGATCCCTCGCTCGCGCAGCGCCCGCAGATCGTGGCCGTGTCGCAGATCGACCTCCCCGACACGCGCGCCGCGTGGGAGCTCGCGCGCCCCGAGTTCGAAGCGCGGGGCATCACCCTCCGCGGTGTTTCGGCGGCCACGGGCGAGGGCGTGCGCGAGACGCTCTTCGCCCTCGACGCGCTCTTGCAGAAGACGCCCGCGCCGCCTCCCCTGGAGACGGGCACGCGCGTGGCCGAGCCGCAGCCGCTGCTCGTCGAGGGCGACGGCGACGGCGACGGCGTCGGCGACGAGGGCTGAGGCCTACCGCGCGGCCTCGGCGGCCTGCGGCGCGATCCACTGGCGATAGAAGTCGTTCTCGAAGCGCCCCGCGGGGTCGAGCGTCGCCTTCGCGGCGCGAAAGTCCTCGAGCTGCTTCGAGTACATGGCCGCGACGGCGTCGCGCGGGGCGCTCACGTGCTTGGGGAGGTGAATCACCCCGCCGAGCGCGTGGCACGCGCGCGCGAGCTTCGCGAGGTCGGCGTCGATGACGCCCACCTTGTCGTCGGTGGGGAGCAAGAACGTCAGCGTGACCTCGTAGCCGCCGCTCGCCTGCGTGGCCGAGAGCGCGAAGCGCCGCGCGTCTTGCGGGATGTAGAGCACGTCGACGAGGGCGGGCGAGAAGTCGTTCGCGGCGCTTCGCGCGAGCGCATCGACGGCCTCGAGAAAGGCCGTCGCCGACGCGACGGAGCGCAGCACGAAGCTCTGCTGAATCACCCGCGCCGAGGCCACAAATTTCAGCACCTTGCGGTTCGGGTCCATGAAGAACAGAAAGTCGTCGGCGGGATCGATGTAGAGCGACCGATCGCGCGTCGTGAGGTCGAAGAGGTCGAGCTCGACGCGACCGATCACGCGGCTCATGAGCCCCAGCTCGATCAGGAAGCGCACGCGGCTCTCGCGCTCATAGAGCAGCAGGGGCTCGGGACTCTCGCCGTGCGTGTACCAGCTCCGGCTGAGCGCCGCGCGGCGTCGGGGCCTGATCGCCTCCCACCAGATCGACGCGTACGCCGTGGGGCGCGCGCGCGAGCGCCGCGG
>CAISKJ010000247.1 GCA_903885885.1 uncultured delta proteobacterium | reverse complement strand
GTCGACCGCGCGCCCTCGCTCGACGCGACCACCGACGCGGGGCCGCGCGCCGACGTGGCGTCGCGCACCGACGTGAGCGCCTCCGACGCCGCGACGGTGCTCATGGGCGCGTGCGACCCCGCCGCGAGGCCGCAGCGCGCGGGCTGCGTCTGCGCGCCGCGCACCACCACGCCGTGCTACCCGGGGCCCCTCGCGCAGGTGAACGTGGGCGTGTGCCGCGCCGGCACCGCGCGCTGCAACGCCCAGGGCGAGTTCGGCCTCTGGGCCGCGTGCATGGGCGCCGTGGGGCCCTCGCCCGAGCGCTGCGACGGCGTCGACAACAACTGCGACGGCCGCGTCGACGACGGCTGCGCGTGCCGCCCGGGCACCAGCGAGGCGTGCTACGGCGGCGCCGCCGCGACGCGGGGCGTGGGCCTCTGCCGCGTGGGCGCGCGCGTCTGCGTGGCGGGCACCGGGGGCGTCGGGTCGACGTGGGGCGCGTGCGCGGGCGAGGTGCTCCCCGCGCGCGAGGTGTGCAACGGCCTCGACGACGACTGCAACGGCCGCGTCGACGACGGCGTCGGCTGCACCTGCGTCGCGGGCATGATGCGCAGCTGTTACTCCGGTCTCATGGGGACGCAGGGCGTAGGTCCCTGTCGCGGGGGCACGCAGTCGTGCCTCGCGGGCGGCACCGGCTGGGCCACCTGCGTGGGCGAGCGCACCCCGTCGCCCGAGCTGTGCAACATGGTCGACGACGACTGCAACGGCCGCGTCGACGACAACCCCGCGTGCACGCCCCCATCGGCCACGTGTCCGGCGCCCATCACGGGCCGCGCGGGCACGGCGGTGACGCTCGACGCCACCACGTCGGCGGGCGCGTCGTGCCGCTGGTCGGTGGTGACGCGCCCCGCGGGGGCCGGCGCCGAGGGCACCTTCGGCGACCCGATGCGCTGCGACACCACGTTCTCGTCGGTGATCGTGGGCACCTACACCGTGCGCCTCGAGGCCACCGACGCGATGGGTCGCACCGTGGTCTGCATGACCACCATCACCCTCACGGGCCAGGGCCTGCGCGTCGAGCTGTCGTGGACCACCAGCGGCGACGTCGACCTCCACATGTTGCACCCCACGGCGCCGGCGTGGTTCTCGAGCCCCCTCGACTGCTACTACGCCAACACCACGCCCACGTGGGACGGCGCCGTCGGCGCGAGCCCGCGCCTCGACGTCGACAACGTCACCGCGCTCGGCCCCGAGAACATTCGCATCGACGCGCCCACGGCGGGCTCCACGTACCGCGTCGGCGTGCACGCCTACGCGCGCGTCGACGCGGGCGCCCCCTCCACGGTGCGCATCTACTGCGGCAACACCACCATGCCGCTGCGCGCGTTCACCCGCACGGTCACCTCGCGCGCCACCACGGCCGACAACGACATGTGGCTCATCGCCGACGTGACGATGAACGCCGCCGGCGGCTGCACCATCGCCCCGCTCGATCGCGTGGTGCGCGCCGCCGACGCGCGCGCGGCCCGCTAGCGTGAGCGCCCGCCGCCCCGTCGCGGTGGCGCTCGCCGCGGGCGCCCTCACGGCCCTCTCTCGCTGGACGCCCCTCTTCGACCCCGACGCCTTCTGGCACCTGCACACCGGGCGCTTCATCGCCACGCAGCGCGCCATCCCGTGGATCGACAGCTTCTCTCACACCGCGCGGGGCCGCGCGTGGCGCTTCATCGACGTCGCCTCCGACGTGGCCCTGTACGGCGCCTGGTCGCTCGGGTCGTACACGGGCGTCATCGCGCTCACCGCCGCGCTGGGCTTCGCCGCCGCCGCGCTCTCGACGCTTACGCAGTCGCGCGCCCTCGGCGATGCGCGCGTCGCGCCCCTCGTCGCGGTGGCGCCGTGGGTGGCCTCGACGCTCGCGTTTCGCCTCACGCCGCGCCCGCAGACCTTCGCGTTCGTGGCCCTCGCGGCGCTGCTCTACCTCGTGGTGGCGTCACGCGCGCGCCCGCGGCGCCTGTGCTTCGCGCCGCTCGTCATCGCGCTGTGGCAGAACCTCCACGCGAGCGGTCCCCTCGGCGTGCTCGTGGTGGGCGCCGTCGCGGTGGGCGCCTCCGTCGAGCGTCGCGAGGCGAAGACTGCGTGGAGCGTCACGGCGCTCTCGGCGCTCGCGCTCTTCGCGTGTCCGCACCCGCTCGCGCGGCTCGCCGAAGGCCTCGCGCACGTGGCCGATCCGCGGCTCGCGGCGCTCATCTCCGAGTGGCAGCCGCTGTGGCGACTGCAGGTCGTCTCGCCCGCCATCGCGGCGCTCGGCGGGCTCATCGCGCTCGCGCTCGTGGGGGCGCTGCAACGCCGTGAGCGACGCCCCGACGCCGCCCTCGTTCTCATCGCGGCGGGCGTGTCGTTCATGGCCTTGCGCGCGGTGCGCTTCGTTCCGCTGGCGGGCCTCGCGCTGGCGCCGGTGGCGGCCTTCGGCGCGCGTCGCCTGCTCGACGCGGTGCGGCTGCGAGCGGCCCTCGCGGCGGCCCTCGCCCTCGCGGGAATCGCCACCCTCTACGCGGGGCGCAAGCCCTTCGGCGCGGGCGTCAACGCGGCGATGCTCCCGGTGGGAGCGGCAGCGTTCGTCGCGCGCACGCAGCCCGAGGGCAACCTCGTGCACGACTTCGAAATGGGCGGCTACCTCATGTGGACGCTCGGCCCGCGGCACCCCGTCTTCGTCGACGGTCGCAGCTGGGCGCTCTACGACACGGGCTTTCTCCTCGACGCCCTGCAGCTCACGGGCGACCGGCTCGTGCGCCTCGTTCCGCGCTACGACCTGCGCGTGGCCGTCCTGTGGACGGAGGCGCGCGTAGGCCTCTTGCAGCGCGAGGGCTGGCACCTCGTGTACCTCGACGACGTCGCCTCGGTGCTCGTGCGCGCGCCCGACGACGCGCCCTACGTCGCGCGCTACGGCTACCGCGAGCTGCACCCGGCGCGATGGTCCGACGACCTCGCGCGGCTCGCGCACGATCCTGTCGCGCTCGCCCGCGCCCAACGCGAGAGCGAGCGCATGGTGCGCGAGGCGCCGCAGTCGGCGATGGCCCACGTGCTGCGCGCGACCGTCGAAGCCGCCGCGGGGCGCGGAACCGAGGCCGACGCGAGCGCGCTGCGGGCGGTGCAATTGCGGCCCGACCTCACGCCGCCGCACCGGATGTTGATGCTCCGCTGCGCCGCCCGCGACGACCGCGCGTGCGTGTGCGCCGAGAGCGCCGCGGTGCGCGCGCGCGCCCCGCGCAACGAGCAGGCGGCGGAGTTCGCGCGGCGCTACCAGTGCCCGTAGGGCATCACGGCACCAGCACCACCTTGCCCTTCACGGCGCGCTGCTCCATGCGCGTGAGGGCCTCGGCCGCGCGCGCGAAGGGGAGCACCGCGTCGACGTGCGGCGCGAGCCGCCCTTCGGCCACCCAGGCGAACACCTGCTCGCCGTGCGCGTGGTTCTTCGCGGGCTCGCGCATCGCGAACTGACCCCAGAAAACGCCCACGATCTGGCACCCCTTGAGCAGCGCGAGGTTCAGCGGAATCTTCGGGATCTCGCCCGCCGCGAAGCCCACCACGAGGTGCCTCCCCGCCCACGCGATCGCGCGCAGCGCGGCCTCCGAGTGCGCGCCTCCCACGGCGTCGTAGACGACATCCACACCGCGCCCGTCGGTGAGGGCCTTGGCGCGCTCCTTCAGGTCTTCGCGGCTGTAACAGATGCCCTCGTCGGCGCCCTGCGCGCGGCAGAAGGCGACCTTCTCGTCGGTCGACGCCGCCGCGATCACGCGCGCCCCGAGGAGCTTGCCGAGCTGAATCGCCGCGACGCCCACGCCGCCCGCCGCGCCGAGCACGAGCAGCGTCTCGCCCGCGCGCAGCGCGGCCCGATCGACGAGCGCGTGGAGCGTGGTCTGGTACGTGAGCAGCGTCGCCGCGCCCACCTCGAAGCTCACCGCGTCGGGGAGCTTCACCGCCGCGAGCTCGGGCACCACCACGCGCTCGGCGAAGGCTCCGTGGAGCATCGTGGCCGCCACGCGATCGCCCGCGGCGAGCGAGGTGACCCCCGCGCCCACGGCGCGCACCACGCCCGCCACCTCGCCCCCCGGCGAGAAGGGAACAGACGGCTTGAACTGGTACTTCCCGTACGAGAGAAGCACGTCGGGAAAGTTCACCCCGGCGGCCTTCACCTCGACGAGCACCTCGCCCGCGCCCGCCTCGGGCTCGGGCACCTCGTCGACCGACAGACCGCTGGGACCGATGAGCGAACCAACACGTACAGCGCGCATGGCGAGACGCTATCAGCCCTCGCCAGCACCGCGCGAGCGCGCACGCACGCGCGCCGCGACGACGCCCGCGACCGCGACGAGCGCGAGGGCCCACGACGCGAGCGACACGGCGTTGCCCACCCGCTGCGCGCGCGACACTGCGAAGGGAAAGGGGCTCCGCGACGCGAAGGCGAGCGCCTGGTCGCGCTGCGCGGCGGCGAAGTGCGCGCCGGGGCGGCAGCGGTTCTCGCGCGGCCACACGTAGCACGCGGGGTTCTTGAGGTTGAGCAGGCCCGCGCGCACGTCGGTGACGGCGCCGATGTGCGCAGGCCGCAGCGGGAGGTGCTCGGCGTGGTACCCGAAGGTGGGCTCGTAGCACCCGAGCTGCGACTCCCCGTGCACCACCGCCGAGTCGCGCTGGAGCGTGTACATCTTCCACACGCCGAGGGTCGCGATGGGCGGTATCTGGTGGGTCGCGCGCGCCTGGTGCCACGCCTCGACCACGGGCTCGCCGAAGTACCCCGTGATGCGCGGCGAGCGCTCGCGCACGGCGAAGAGCGCCACCGTGAGCGCGACGCCCGCGAGCGCCGCGCGCTGCCGCGGGCGCGCGTCGAGGCGCTCGAGCGCGAGGAGCCCCAGCGGCGCCACGAACACGTACGCCACCCACCACCGCAGCACGAGGCTGCTCGACGAGAGCACCGGGAGGCGATTGAGAAACGCGTTCCAGCCCGGGGTGTACACGTTCACCACGATGG
>CAISKJ010000246.1 GCA_903885885.1 uncultured delta proteobacterium | reverse complement strand
GAGGTCGGCGCGGCCGTCGCCGTTCACGTCGCGCGCGTTGCCCACCACGCTGCCGAGGCCGCCGCGGCGGCCGCGCTCGGCGGCGGGCTCGTAGCCGTACACGTGGACGCGCTCGACGAGGCGCCCGTCGGGTTGCTGCGTGTAGATGCGCACGAGGCCGCGGTTGATGGCCGAGGCCTCGACCACCGCGCCGGCGGCCGTGTGCATGAAGCACCGATCGCTCGCGGGCGTCGCGACGGCCCCGCGACGGACGGCGTCCCACCCGCCCGAGATGGCGTTGGGGTCGCCGATCGCGACGTCGGTGCGGCCGTCGCCGTTGAAGTCGAGCGTGGTGATCGCCGAGCCCGAGAGCGCGAACTCGCGGTCGCCCGAGAAGGCCAGCACGCCCGTCGCGGCGCCCTCCGCGAACATCGACACGGTGCCCGCGCGCGCCCGCACCACGGCGCCCGCGGCCACGTTCGCGAGGGGAGCGCCCACGAGCACATCGCCCGCGTGCCCGGCGCCGAGCGCGGCGACCGCGACGGCGGTGCCGAAGCCGTCCCAGCCCGCGCGCTGCGTGAGCGCGAGCGAGGTGTGCGCGCCCCACCGCGCGGCCATCGACGCGGGCGCGGAGGGCGCGAGCACATCGACGGCGCCCGTGAGGTAACCCACCGACGTGGTGCGCAGCGCGGCGCCGAGCGCGACCGCGTGCGCGGGCCCCGGCGTCGACCGGTCGATCGCCACGGCGCTGCCGAAGGTCTCGACCGCTGCGCCCGCCTGCGACCACGCGGGGACGAGCACCGTGGCACCCGCGGTGAGGGCGCGCGCGATCGAGGGCCCCGCGAAGAGCCACGCCTTGCCGGGCAAGGCGAAGCCCGCGACCCAACCGCCAAGGAGGTAGTCGGCCGCCCCGTCGCCGTCGACGTCGCCCACGGCGCCCGTCGCGCCCGCGCCTTCGTTGACGCCGCCGAAGAAGCGACCGCGCGCGAGCGTCGTGGTGACGAAGCGCGGCGCCTCGGGCGTTCCCGCGCCCGCGAACGCGCCCGCTGCGAACACGTAGATCCCGCCGCGAATGTCGGCACCTGCGACGCCCGCCGCGGCGTCGCGCATGGCCTTCGCCGCGCGCACGATGAGGGCGGGACCCGCCGCCGTGGGCACCACCTCGACGCCCGCGCCGAGGGCCGCGAGCGGCATGGTATCGGCCACCTCGAGCACGCGCGACGGGCGCCGTTCGAAGCCCATCGTGCGACCGAGGCCGCGGTACACGAGCACGCGCCCGAGGAAGAGCGCGCGGTCGGTCACACGCGCCGAGGGAACGCCCACGAGGAGGTCGCGCGTCCCGTCGCCGTCGGCGTCGAAGAGAGCCGGCGCGCCGCCGGGCACGAGCACCTCGCTGTTGTGACAGCGCGCGGGGTCGGCGTCGGGGACGTAGAGTTCCAACGTCTGCCAGGGCGTCGGGCTGAAGGGCCGCCCGGTGTCGCGCGAGCCCTGGTGCAGGTAGATGCGCCCGATGGCGGCGCACGGCCCTGCAGCGATCGCCGGACCGCGCGCGCCCGGCGCCACCACGACGGCGTCGACGCGCTCGTCGCCCACCACGTCGTCGACGAGAAAGGCCGCGCCGAAGCGCTCGTTGTCGGACGCTCCCACGAGCGCCTGCACGGGCGCGGCGACGAGGCCGTCGGGCGAGCCGGCCCACACCTCGAGGGAGCCCACATTGGCGCGGTGCAGGTCGCGCTCGGGCGTGGCGACGATGAGGTCGCCGATGCCGTCGGCCGTCACGTCGGCGACGTCGAGCACCTGGCCCATGAAGTCGTTCGCGCGGCGCCCGTCGAGGTTCACCGTCGCGCTCGCGGGGAGCGCGCCGTCGACGCCCGCGAGGTGGACCGCCACGCGGCCGCCGTACACCGCGGCGCCGTGCATGTTCGGGTTGCCGATCACGAGGTCGGGGCGGTGATCGCCGTTGAGGTCGCCCCACGCGACGCTGCCCGATGCGCTCCCCTCGCCCCGCACCGCGGGGTTCGACGCGAGCTCTTCGCCCACCACGACGCGCACCGCCGCGCTCGCGCCCGTGGCGCGGTCGACGACGGTCACCGTCGCCGGCCCCGAGCGAGCGCGCGCCGCGTCGAACCACATCGCGTCGCCCTCGCGCGTGACCGCAGCGCCATCGCCGCCCGCAGTGATCGTAGCGTCGAGCTGCGTCGAGCCGTCGACCCAGTCGAGGCGCACCCTGCGACCGGCGGGAACGAGCACCACCGGCACCCGCGGACGGAGGTCGGCCCCCGTCGCGACCTGCACCGAGACGGACACCTCTTGCTGGCTCTCGGTGTCGCGCACGATCCACGTGGCGATGCCCGGCTGCGCGCCCGCGGTGAAGCTCGACGCGGCCTCGTCGAGGCTCCCCACCGCGGGCGCAACGGGCGAGAGGGCCGTCCAGCGCGCGCCGCCGAGCGTGCCCGAGACCGTGAAGCGCACCACGGCGCCGGGGCGCACCCGCGCACGCGCAGGCTCGACGCGCATGGGCCCCACCACCTCGACCTCGGCGCGCGCGCGGAGGTCACAGGTGCCGTCTTCGGCGACGACCGTGAAGCGCGAAGGCAGGGCCCCCGCGACCACCGATCCGCCGAGGGTCACGGTGGTGCCGTGCAGGCCGCCGTCGTCGGCGACCGCGCGAAAGAGCACGACCTGCTGTGAGCCTCCCACGACGTGAAAGCTCGCCACGGAGCCCGTCGCCATGCGCAGGCGCTCGGGCTCGAGGCGCAGCGGCGCGCAGCCGCCTTCGACGTCCGTCGCGTCTTGCAATGTGAGGAGCGTGTCGGGCGCGGCGCAGTCACAGGCGTCGAGGGGGTGCCAGCGGTCGGCGCGCGCGTCGAGGGCGGCGCTCGCGTCGAGGTCGTCGCCGGGCGGCGCGTCGGCGCAGCCCGCGAGGGCGACGAGGGCGACGAGCAGGCGCGCGCCTCTCACGTGGTGACCCCCGAGAGCACCGCGCGAATGGGCGACACGCGAAAGCGCGTGGTGGTGAGCCCCGCCGACGCGAGGAGCGTCATCGCGATGTGCTCGGGCTTGAGAATCTCACCGGCGTCGGAGGCGACGTTGCGCTCGAGGTCCCACGGCATGGGCGACATCCCGGTGTCGCTCGTGGCGCCCACGAGCGTGTTGCCGCGGATGCCCGCGCCCACGAGCATGAGCGAGTTGTTCTGATGGTGGTCGCGGCCGTTGTAGCTGTTGAAGAGCGGGGCGCGCGCAAACTCCGAGAAGCCCACCACGGTGGTGTGGTCGAGGAAGGTGCCGCCCTCGGGGTGCGGCGAGCTGCGCAGCTCGTCGAGCGCCGCGAGAAAGGCCTCGATGCCGGGCGTGAGCTGCCGCGCGTGCACGCCGTTGTTGCCGAAGTGCGTGTCGGTCACGTTGCCCACGTTGACGCTCACCACCTGCGACAGGCCCGCCTTGATGGCCTGCACCGCGAGGGCGGTGCGCGCGCCGGGGTGGTCGGCCTCGCCGCGCGCGAAGCCGTAGCGCGCGCGCAGGGCTTGCGCCGCGGGCGTGTCGGCGGTCACGAACTCGAAGGTGCTCGCGACGCGCTCGCGCACGAGGCCGTCGGCCGTTCCGCGCGCCTCGCGCATCGCCGACCAGAGGCCGCGGCGGTCGTACACCTCGTCGGCGCACGCGCCCGCGGCGCCGCCCCGCGCGGCGATGGCGGCCTCGACCTCGGGCGCCTCGACGGTGCCGCCCGGCGCGAGCACCACCACCAGGTCTTGCGCGTTGCGCACCGAGAGGGCGCGGGTGTTCGCGGGGTAGCGGTCGTTGTAGGCCTCGACGCCCACCGCCAGGTTGGGCAGCGGTCGCCTCGCCACGCGCGGCGCGAGGAGCGCGGCGACCTCGGTGGCCACGCTCGTGCCGCGCGCGCTGGTGCCCGCGGGGTACGTGGCGGTGAGAAAGTACCGGTACGCGACCTCGTGGCCGAGGGCGGCCATGTTGATGCCGCGCACGATCGCCATGCGGTCGGCGAAGTCGGCGAGGTTGACCCGACGACCGGCGCGCGCCGCGAGGGGGCCGAACACGAAGGGGCTCGGCGTCGCGGGACGTACGAGCTGCGCGCGGTAGCCCATGTAGCCCTCGAGCTCGGCGTAGCGAAGCTCGATGAGCGTGCGGCT
>CAISKJ010000245.1 GCA_903885885.1 uncultured delta proteobacterium | reverse complement strand
GGGCGGCACGCGGCCGGGCACGCGGTGGCGAGCGCGGGGCAGTATCCGACGGCGCACACGGGGGCGCCCATCGGGTCGCAGCGACCGCCGTTGGCGACGGTGCCGCGAAAGACGTCGTTGCAGCGCAGCGACGAGGCGATGAGGTCGTTGGTGACGCACAGCACCTCGGGCAGCGAGCTCAGGCACGCCTCGGCGGCGCGGGCGTCGTAGGTGAGCGCGCCCGCGCGCAGGGCGGCAACGTACGGCGCGCGCGCCCGCTCGCAGGTGGCCATCTCGCGCACGATGCACGCTGCGCCCGACTCGACCGACGTGCGGCAGAACACCCAGCGCTGACAGAGCGCCTGCGCGTAGCCCTCACAGAACGTGTGCACGGCGCCCCCTGCGTCACCGGCATCGGCGACATCGCGCGCATCGACGACGTCGCTCGCATCGCTGGCGTCGGTGCCATCCGATGCGTCGGCGACATCGGTGACGTCGTTCGCGTCGGGCGAGGGGACATCGGCGGGCGCCACGTCGATGGGCGCGATGTCGCTCGCCGCATCAACGGGCGCGGGCGGATCGGACGAGCACGCCGCGAGCGCGAGCACCACGAGCGAGAGCGGTCGGAGCGGACGCATGCCCGTGGGAGTTACACCATTCGCGCCCGCAGTCGGGCACTGTTGGGCAATTTTCACGTTGTCATTCTCTGTCACGTTGCGCCACCTGGCGTTTAACGCGTCGGAGGCCGCAAAGGCGCGGCGCGTCACAGGCAGTCGTTGACCGCGGACGGCAATCCGCGGCACACGTCGCGCCCTCATGAGCGCAGCGCACGATAGCAAGCGGGTCACCTTCGTTCCCATCGACGCCCCGCCGGAGGGGGAGCGCGCTCGGCGCCCCATGCGCTTCGCCGCCGACGGAGAGAAGCGCGGGCGCTACCACCTCCCGACGGCGCTCGACAGCGCCTCGCCGGTGGGCTTTCGCACGCGCGTGAACCTCCGCCGCGACGAGGCCGACGCGGCCCTCGCGATGCTCGCGCTCCCGCGCCCCACGCGCTTCGTCGCGGGCCCCGCGCTGCGCGAAGAGGAGCTCTTCGACGAGTCGAGCCTCGGCGTCCTCGTGGCCCGTCAGTCGACCAACTTTCGCGGCCAGCGCGCGGTGGTGCTCGGGCCCCGCGACAGCGCCACGGCGGCGGCGCTCCTGCGTCGCATCGGGCGCTCCGAGGCCTCTGTGCTCGACGGCGCGAGCCACACCCACGTGGTGCTCGCGCGGCCGTACACCACGCCCTTCACGAAGCTGCTCACCTTCATCGGGCACAAGCCCCTCGCCAACCTCGCGACGGTGCCCTGGAGAGCGTTTCGCAAGGCCGTGTACCGCGACACCGACATCCCTACGATTCGTTACCTCACCGAGCTTCACCTCGGCGTACTGGCCGACGCGATGGAGCGCGCCGCCCTCATCGCGAGCGAGGGGAGGCGCCGCGCGCAGGTGTTTCTCGAACCCTTCGACCGACCCCAGGATCGCGCCGCGCTCGCGGAGCTCGAGGCGCTCGCGGGCCTCACGGCGGCCGAGCGTCGCGCGGGGTGGCGCGTCGAGCTCGTGGCGCAGGTGGGCTACGCGGCCGAGGGCGAGGCGATGGCGCTCGACGGCGAGACGGCGCGCAGGCTCGGCGCTGCGTGTGTGGCGCTGCGCTCCGAGCGCATCCAGCCCGGTGTAAACGCCGAGGAGGCCGCGCCGGAGCCCTACCAGAAGCGTCAGGCGATGAACGTGCCCGACGAACTCACCACCATGGCGGGGCGTGCGGCCTACAACGCCTTCGCGCACTTTCTCGGTGTGCCCCGCGAGCGCGCCAAGGAGCTCCTTCTGCTCGAGCGCGTCGACGTGCTCACGCCCGGCGGTAAGGAGCGCCTGCGCACCGTGCGCAAGGAGCTCGAGACGGTGACCGACCGCATTCTCGCGAACCTCCCGACGTGGGCAGACCTCGCCACGGGGCGCGCGCTCTCGCGCAACACCGCGCGGGGCAAGAAGGCCTTCGCGCTCACCGGGCAGCGCATCTACATCGGCGGCCTCTCGCGCGG
>CAISKJ010000244.1 GCA_903885885.1 uncultured delta proteobacterium | reverse complement strand
GGGTACACCCAGCTCATTCGCGACCACCGCGGGCAGACGCTCGCGCGCTCGCTCTTCACGCTCGCGTCGGGCACGCACCCGCTGACCCTCACGCGCGTCGCGAACGACGCCGTGGTGGTGCACGCGCCGGGCGGGTTCTACCAGCGCGACACCGAGCTCCTCACGCGCGACCTCTACACCCCGATGCCCGCGGGCACACGCGTCGCCGTGCCCGACGTCACCGTCGAGGTGCTCCGCACCACGCCGCGGGGCGTGCCCGACCTCGCGCGCTTCACCTTCGCCGGCGGCCTCGACGACCCGCGCTACCGATGGACGCAGTGGCAGGGCCGCCGCCTCGTCCCCTTCGCGCTCCCCGCCGTCGGGCAGCGCGTGTACCTCGAAGGTCGCCTGCTCGAGCTGTAGGCGCGCCATCCCCGGCACACCCGCAAAGCACCGCACAACGTAGCGAATACCTCAATCAGGGTATACGTGTATTTTTCGTTGACGGTCGCTTTGTACTTCGGTTTGATGCGGCTACGAGGGCGTCTCGAAGCGTTCTTTCGAGCTTCGACACAGCGACCGCGGGAGCTTGCAAAGTTCGGAGTGGGGGGCATCGATGGTGGCGTCGGAGGGGCGGCTCTTACCTCGCACGGAGGTTGACGCGGCGGGGGCCGAGGGACGCGTGATCATTGTGGAAGACGAGGCGGTCATCTGCCTCGACCTCACGCGGCGGCTGCGGCGCCTCGGCTACGACGTGATCGGCGTCGCCGACTGCCACGACGACGCGCTGGCCCTCGTGGCCGCGCAGCGACCCGACCTCGTGCTCATGGACATCAGCCTCCGCGGCGACGTCGACGGCATCGAGACGGCGCGCGACATGGGTCGCCTGTGCGACGTGCCCGTGGTGTTCATGTCGGCCTTCGTCGACCCTCACACCGTGCGCCGGGCGAGCGCGGTGTCGCCCTACGGGTACGTGGTCAAGCCCTTCAACGAGGGCGTGCTGTCGGTCACCCTCACCCTCGCGCTGCAGCGCCACGCGGGCGACCAGCGCACCCGCACGCTCGGGGCCGCCGTCGAGTCGGCCTCCGTCGGCATCGCCCTCCTCGACGCGCACACGGGCCTCGTCACCTTCGTCAACGGCGCCCTGGTCACCCTCTCGGCGCTCAGCTTCGAAGCGTGGATCGGCCGGCCCCCGAGCCTGCTCGGCGCCGACGAGGCCGACGAGGCCGCGGTGCGCCTGCGCCACGCGATCCGCACGCGCGCCGCGGCCGACGTGACGCTCCCCGGTCGCCGCGCCGACGGGGCGCCCCTGTGGGCCTCGGTGGGCCTCTCGATCGTGCCCACCCGCGCGGGCGTCGCGGGCCACCTGCTGCTCTTCTTCAAAGACATCACCGCGCAGCGCGCGGCCGAGTCGGCCCTCGCCGACGCCCAGCGCATCGAGACCGTCGGGCGCATGACCGCGGGCATCGCCCACGATTTCAACAACGTGCTCAGCGCCATCGTGGCCTTCGCCGAGTTCGTCCGCGACGGCCACGACGAGGCCACGCGCATCGCCGACGCCGACGAGATCCTCCACGCCGCGCGCCGCGGCGCGATGCTCACGCGCAAGCTCCTCGACTACTCGCGCACCTACGAGGGCGCGCCCGGCTGCGCCGACCTCGGCGACGTCGTCGACGACACGCGGGTGATGGTCGAGCGCCTCGCGGGGCCGCGCGTGCGCGTCGAGCTCCGCCGCGAGCCGGGCCCCACGCCCGTCAACCTCGACGCCACCTCCATCGAGCAGGTGCTGCTCAACCTCGTGGCCAACGCGCGCGACGCCATGCCCACCGGCGGCCGCGTGACGATCCGCGTGGAGCGCCCGACGGCCCCCGACGGCGCCCCCCGCGCGCGCCTCTCGGTGAGCGACACGGGCACGGGCATCGACGCGCCGACGCTCAAGCGCATCTTCGACTCGCTGTTTACGACCAAGCCCCGCGGCCGGGGCACGGGCCTCGGGCTCTCGACCTCGCGCATGCTCGTCGAGCGCGGCGGCGGCGCCATCACCGTGCAGACCGCCCCCGGCGAGGGCACCACCTTCGCGGTCGAGCTCCCGCTGAGCCACGCGGGCGTCGCGCCCGACGAGCCCCTCGACGTCGCGGCGAGCGGCGACGCCAACGGTGCCTGCTGCCTCGTCGTCGAAGACGAGCCCGCGCTCCGCAGCGCGTGCCTCCGCGCGCTCTCCGACGCGGGCTTCCTCGCCGTCGGCGTGTCGAGCGTCGAGGCCGCCCAGCGCGAGCTCGACGCGCGCGGCGACGCCGTGCGCGTGGTCATCTGCGACATGGTGCTCGACGGCGAGCACGGGAGCAGCCTCCTCGCCTACGCGCGCGACGCGGTGCCCGGCGCGCGCGCCCTCGTCGTG
>CAISKJ010000243.1 GCA_903885885.1 uncultured delta proteobacterium | reverse complement strand
CCCCAGGGCTCGGGCCACGCGCACGCCATCCCCTACCAGGCCTTCGCGACCCGCGACGGGTGGATCACCGTCGCCGTCTTCACCGACACCTTCTGGAAGGGCTTCTGCGCAGCCCTCGACCGCCCCCACTGGGAGCGCGACGCGCGCATGGGCACCAACGCACAGCGCCGCGCGCACCGCGACGAGGTGCTCGCGCTCCTCGCCGAGCGGCTCCGCGAAGAGCCCTCGGCGCACTGGCTCCCGCGGCTCTACGCCGAGGGCGTGCCCGCGGGCCCGGTGCAGCGCGTGAGCGAGGTGTGCCGCGACCCGCAGATCGTCTCGCGCGGAATGATCGCGGAGATGCAACACCCCGTCGCAGGCCCCGTCTGGGCCGCGGGAAACCCCATGAAACTAACCGGTTGGGAGCACGAGACGCACCGCGCCGCCCCGACGCTGGGCGAGCACACCGACGCCGTGCTGCGCGAGGTGGCGGGCTACGACGACGCGCGCATCGCGGCCCTGCGCGCGCAGCGGGTCATCGCGTAGCCGCCCATGTATGCTCCGCCGATGCAGCCCGACGCCCGCGCCACGCTGCGCTTCGCGCTCGCCTCCCTCGCGCCCCTCGCCGCGCTCGTCATCACCGCGCCGTGGTTCCCGCGCGAGAGCCTCGCCAACCCCTTCGTGGCCTTCTCGTGCGCCGCGCTCACCGTCACCCTCGCGGGCATCTTCGCGCCCCGCGCGCTGTTGAAGACCCCGCGCGGCGCGCTGATCTTCGCGCTCGCGGGCGTGGGCGTCTCCCTCGCGACGAAGGTGCTCCTCGGGCTCACCGCGCCCGCCGCGGGCCTCACCGGCGCGCTCGGAATCATCCTCGCTGCCTGCGCCGTGGGCACCCAGGTGGGCGCGCGCGTCGAGTCGCCGGGGCACATCCTCCCCGTGGCGCTCCTCTCGGCCGCCGTCGACCTCTGGAGCGTCACCGCCGCCTCGGGGCCCACGCACGCCATCATTCAGCAGCCCTCGCTCCTGCGGCTCCTCACCGTCATGGCCGCGGTGCCCCCGTCGCGCGCCCCCGAGCCGCAGATCGGCTTCGGCGACGTGGTGTTCACCGCCCTCTATTTCGCCATCGGCGAGCGCTTCAACCTCTCATCGCGGCGCACCGCGCTCGCCATCTTCGGGGGAATCCTCCTCGCCGGCGTCGCCGCGGCTCTGCTCAACGCCCCGGTGCCCGCGCTGCCCGCGCTCGGCTTCACCATGCTCGTCGCGCACCCGGCGGCGCGGCGCGTCCCAGCGCCCGACCGCAAGACGGCCCTCTTTACGGGAGCGCTCCTCGTCGCGTCGATCGTGCGGGTCGCGGTGGTGTTCGCCCGTTGACGGGCCGTCGGTGCGCGCGGTAGAGCGCTGCGCAATTCGATGGCGCTCGACCTCTCGTGCGTAGGCCTCCCCACCGAGCCGACGGCCTTCACGTACACGTCGAAAGACGTCGCCCTCTACGCCCTCGGCGTCGGCGCGAAGCGCGACGAGCTCGACTACCTCTACGAGGGTCGCGGCCCGCGCGTGCTGCCCACCTTCGCGGTCATCCCCGCGTACCCCGCGCTCCTACGCGCGATGGCGCGCGCCGAGGTCTCCCTCGACAAGGTCGTGCACGGCCACCAGAAGGTCACGGTCCACGCGGCCATTGCGCCGTCGGGCACGCTGCACACCACGGCCACCGTGGCCGCCGTGTACGACATGAAGCGCATGGCCCAGGTGGTCGTGCGCACCGAAACGCGCGACGCCGACGGTGCGCTCCGCTTCGAAACCGAGTGGGGCATCATCGTGCTCGGTGAGGGCGGCTTCGGCGGCGAGGCGCCCCCCGGTCGCGAGGGCGCCGTCCCCGCGCGCCCGGCCGACTTTCACATCGAAGAGGCCACCGCGCCCGAGCAGGCGCTCTTGTACCGCCTCTCCGGCGACGACAACCCGCTGCACGCCGACCCTGATTTTCCCCTCGTGCGCGAGCGCTTTCAGTCCAAGCCCATTCTGCACGGGCTGTGCTCGTACGGCTTCCTGGCGCGCGCGGTGGCGAAGGGCGCGTGCAACGGCGACGCGACGCGCATCCGTCACCTGTCGGCCAAGTTCTCCAAGCCCGTGTGGCCCGGCGACACGCTGGTCACCGACGGCTGGGTCGATGGGTCCATGGTGTACGTGCGCACCGCGACCCGCGAACGCTCCGAGGTGGTGCTCTCGCACTGCCGCGCCGAGATCGCGGCGCAAGCCCCGTAGTCACGCAACTGCCCTATTTTGGAGGCGTCTCATGGCGAAGCTCTCTCGTGAAGTGGTGATCCTTTCGGCGAAGCGTACGGCGTTCGGCACGCTGTCGGGTTCGCTCAAGTCCGTGTCGGCCAACGACCTCGCGGTGCACGCGGCCAAGGCCGCCCTCGCGGCCAGCGGCGTCAAGGCCGAAGACGTCGGCCACGTCATCGTCGGCAACGTGCAGCAGACCTCCGCCGATGCCATCTACTGCGCGCGCCACGTGGGCCTCAAGGCGGGTCTGCCCATCACCACGCCCGCGCTCACGGTCAACCGCCTCTGCGGCTCGGGCTTTCAGGCCGTCATCAGCGCGGCCGAGCAGATTCTCCTCGGCGACGCCGACGTGGTGCTCGCCGCGGGCACCGAGAACATGTCGCAGGCCCCCCACGTGCTGCGCGGCGGCCGCGAGGGCTTCGCCTTCGGCAAGGCCCCCGCCCTCGAAGACTCGCTGTGGTCGTCGCTCACCGACAGCTACTGCAACACCCCGATGGCCGTCACCGCCGAGAACCTCGCGGCGAAGTACGGCATCTCGCGCGAGCAGTGCGACCAGTACGCGCTCATGTCGCAGCAGCGCTGGGCCGCGGCCCACGAGGCGCGCCGCTTCGCCGACGAGATCGTCGCGTACGACCTCGTCTCGAAGAAGGGCACCGTGTCGTTCGCGGCCGACGAGCACGCGCGCCCGCAGACCACCCTCGAGGCCCTCGCCAAGCTCGGCCCGGTGTTCAAGAAAGACGGCGTCGTGACCGCCGGCAACGCGTCGGGCATCTGCGACGGCGCCGCGGCCCTCGTGGTGGCCTCCGGCGACTGGGCCCGCGCCCAGGGCCTCACGCCCCTCGCGCGGGTGGTGCAGTGGGGCGTCGCGGGCGTCGACCCGTCGATCATGGGCATCGGCCCCGCGCCGGCCATTCGCGCCTGCCTCGACCGCGCCGGCCTCACGCTCGACCAGATCGACCTCCTCGAGGTCAACGAGGCCTTCGCGGCCCAGTACCTCGCCGTCGAGAAGGAGCTCGGCCTCGACCGCGCGAAGACCAACGTCGACGGCGGCGCCATCGCGCTCGGCCACCCCCTCGGCGCCTCCGGGGCGCGCATCACGGCCCACCTCACGCACGCCCTCCGCCAGCGGTCGCTGCGCTACGCCATCGGAAGCGCCTGCATCGGCGGCGGCCAGGGCCTCGCGGTGCTGCTCGAAGCGCTGTGAGCGCGTAGCTTCCTGCTCCCGGGCGGCCGCGATCGGTCTATGATCCGCGGCCCTATGGAGCACTCGTCCGACGATCTCATCTACGATTGGAACGAAATCGGCCGCCGCCACAAGCCCTTCGGCGCGGTCGAGTTCTTCGACGAGACCCTGCGCGACGGTCTCCAGAACCCCTCGGTCAAAGACCCCACCATCGGCGAGAAGCTCGAGCTCATTCACCTCATGAGCTCCATCGGCATCCACGCGGCCGACATCGGGCTCCCGGGCTCGACGAAGCGCGCCTACGACGACGTCCTGCGCATGTGCCAGGAGATCGTGTCGGCGAAGCTCCCGCTGCGCCCCGCCGCGGCCGGTCGCACCGTGGTGGCCGACATCGCCCCGATGGTCGACATCTCGCAGAAGGCGGGCGTCGCGCTCGAGGTCTACACCTTCATCGGCAGCTCACCCATCCGGCTCTACGCCGAGAACTGGGACCTCGACAGGCTCCTCAAGTCGAGCGCCGAGGCCATCGATTTCGCCGTAAAAAATGGTCTCCCGGTGGCCTACGTCACCGAGGACACCATCCGCTCGCGGCCCGAGGCCCTCGCCGCCCTCTTCAAGAACGCGGTCGACCACGGCGCCTCGCGCCTGTGCCTCTGCGACACCGTGGGGCACGCCACGCCCGACGGCACGCGCAACCTCATTCGCTTCACGCGCAACCTCCTCGCGGCGATGGGCGCCTCGCACGTGAAGCTCGATTTTCACAACCACAACGACCGCGGCCTCGGGCTCGTCAACGCGCTCATCGCGGTCGAAGAGGGCATCGATCGGGTGCACGGCACCGCGGGCGGCATCGGCGAGCGCGTGGGCAACACCGCGATGGAGCTCATTCTGCTCAACCTCAAGCTCGCCGGCGCCCTCGACCAGCAAGACCTCACCAACCTCATTCGGTACTGCGAGGTGGCCTCCAAGGCCACGGGCATGCCGGTGCCGGTCAACTATCCCCTCGTCGGCGCCGACGCGTTTCGCACCTCCACGGGCGTGCACGCGGCGGCCATTATCAAAGCCCACGCGAAGGGCGACGCGTGGCTCGCCGACCGCATCTACTCGGGCGTGCCCGCGGGCATGTTCGGCCGCTCGCAAGAGATCGAGATCGGCCCCATGAGCGGCGCGAGCAACGTGCAACACTGGCTGCGCGCGCACAGCATCGAGCCCGACGCGGGGCTCGTGCAAGAGATCCTCCGGCAGGCGAAGAACACCAACCAGATTCTCGCCACCGAGGCGGTGCTGGCGACGGTAAAGGCCTACCGCGAAGGCGCCGCGGGCGCCTGATCGGGCGCTGACTCGATCGTCACGGCCGTCATCGCGAAGTACGCGAGCACCAGGCCCAAGAGCACCACCACCGCCAGCACCTCGAGGGGAAAGATCCCCGCCGCGCGCGACCAGCGGTCTTTGTAGAACTTGCCCGCCGAGCGCTTGTTGAGACGATTCTGCACGCCCGCGAGGAGGTCGACCCTGGCGCCCTCGTCGGGCAGCGTGGGGGCGATGGGAGCGCCCGCGTCGTGCGGGCCCGCGAGGTTCGAGAGCCCCGCGAGCAGCGCGCAGAACGAGGCGTACTCCTTGGCGAGGTCGGGGCTCGCCTCGAGGGCCTTCGCCACCTGCGTGTGCTGCTCGGCGCTCAGCTCGCGGTCGTGGTAGGCCGAGAACAGGTCGCGCACCTCGTCGTCGGTCATTCCGGGAGCTTCCATCCGATGCCTCGCTCGATGGCGTCGCGCAGCGCGGCGCGGGCGCGGTGGAGCCTGCTCTTGACGGTGCCGTCGGGCAGGCCCGTAATGGTCACGATCTCTTCGTACGAGAGGCCCTCGAGGTCGCGCAGCACGATGAGCTCGCGGTGGTCTTCGTCGAGGGCGTTGAGGGCCACGCGGATCTTGCCCTCGAGCTCGTTGCCCTCGGTGCGCTCGTCGGGCCGATCGACGCGCGACGACACCGGACCGCCGCGCGACACCTCGGCCTCCGGCGAGTCGTCGATGTCGCGCTGGCCCTTGCGCCCGCGGCGATCGAGAAACTTCACGCGGTTCTTCGTGTGGTTCACCGCCACGCGATACAGCCACGTGCCGAGGCGCGAGTCGCCGCGAAACGAGTCGATCGATTTGAACACGGTGATGAAGACCTCTTGCGAGAGATCCTCGGCCTCCGTACGGCTCCCGAGCATGCGGTATACGAGCGAGAAGACCTTGTCCTGGTAGAGCCTCACGAAGACGTTGAAGGCCGCCTCGTCGCGGCGCTTGAGCCGCTCGACGAGCTTGCGCTCCGCGTCGAGGTCGAGGTTCATGGCAGAAAGGTTCTCCGCGCGACGCTCGACCCCAGATACAGCACTCGTTCGCACATACGCCGAGAGGGTCGCCGGTGTCGAGGGGTTCCCCTACGGCCTCACATGCTCCGGTAGAAGTACCGCACGTTG
>CAISKJ010000242.1 GCA_903885885.1 uncultured delta proteobacterium | reverse complement strand
CTTCAAGGCGCGGTGCTCGCGCCCGCGCCGCGGCGCAACCCGACCCTCACCGCCGCGAAGGCCCGCAGGCCCTCGCGGGTGCTTTCGAAGACCTTCATCGAGAACCGTCGCAAGGTCGCGCGGGTGTACTCGTGGCTGGCGGCGGCGGGGCTCGTGCTGGCCGTGGGCCTGCTCGCCTTCGCGATCGGGAGCGGCTACGGGAGCTTGATCTTCGGCTCGCTGGGGTGCCTTCTGTAGAGCAGAAACGTGCGGCCGAGCACCTGGGCGAGGTCGGCCTTGAGGGCCAGCGCGAGGGCCGCGGCGGCCTCGTGACGGTCTTCGCTCGCCTCGGGGTTGAGCTTCACCTTCACGAGTTCGTGATCGACGAGGGCCGCGTCGATGGCCTTCTGGAGGCCTTCGGTGACGCCGGCCTTGCCGAGATGAACCACGGGGTCGAGGTGATGCCCGAGCGCGCGGAGGTGCCGCGCCTGCTTGCTGGTGAGTGCCATGGAATCAAACTGCCGTTCTTGCCTGAATGTGAACTGAAGAGGCGCCCCGCAGCCTTCGCGCGGCGGGCGCGCTCCATACCTCAAAAAGCGTATTGGAGCCCGAGCCCGAATACGTTGAGCGTCGGATCGTAGGAGCCGCCGTTGACGGTGTACCGCGGCGCGTTGAGCCCGGCGCGAAAGGGCGCCGTGGGGTAGAGCCCCTGACAGCGCGTCGGGGCGCGCGGATCGTACGCGCAGGGCGTCGTGTCGACGGATCCCCAGAAGGTGTGCGCGTACACCGCGTCGAGGCGAAAGCGCCCGCGCGCGAGCGACGCGCCGAGCGACACGGTGGCCTTGTCGGCGTCGAAGGTGAGCACGCTCGTGTAGGCCGCCGGGGTGGCGCTGGTCTCGTACGAGAAGCCCGCGCGCGCGGTGACGGAATACGTCCCCACGTCGAAGCGGTGCTCGCCGCCCACGCGCACGCTCCACACGTCTTGAAAGTTGCGCGCGAGCGACACGTTGCCCACCTCGTAGGTGCCGACGGCGCGGGCGTTGACGATGCGCACGCCCCGCGGGGCGAGGTTGATCGCGTCGTGCACGCTCCAGCCCTCCCAGGTGGCGGCGAGCTCGACGCGGGTGCGCGCCGCGGGCCGAAGCTCGACGCCGACGCGCGCGATGGGCGCGAGGGTGAAGCCCACCTGGGCGCTGTTTCCCTCGACGCGGGCGCCGTCGTAGAAGGGCGCCGAGGGGAGCCGCACGTCGAGCTTCGCCCCCGCGTCGACGGTGATCGGGAGGTTGAACGACGCGCCGATCGACACCCTGCGATGGGGGTTGAAGCGCACGCCCACGTTGCCCGTCGGCGCCACGATGGGGCCCACGTTGAGCTGCGCGAGCGAGTCCCACTGCGGGTCTTCGGGCGCGCAGGTCACCGTCGCGGGGCAGGCCGAGAACGCGAGCTGCGACACGAACGACCCGATGAGCACCTGCACGCCCGCGCCGACGGAGATCATCGGGTGCGGCTTCCACGCGGCCCACACGCCTGCCACCGCGAGCGCCGAGCCGTCGAGCGTGATGAGCGAGTATCGCTGCGGCGCGAGCGGGGCGTTGTCGTAGGTGGGCAGCGCCGCGTAGGGGGCGTACGCGCCCGCGGCGAAGCGAAAGTTTCGCAGCCCGAAATCGTGCGTCACCACGAGCGTCGGAATGGGAATGGGCGCGCCGCGCCCCTGCACGGGCGCGAAGGTGACCATCGGCATCGCGGGGTCGGGCCGCGCCGTGCGGGTGTACGTGTTCGCGAAGAGCACGAGCGCGCCATCGACGAGCAGCCCGTTGCCCGCCTCGGAGAGGCCCGCGGGGTTGTACCAGACGGCGTGCTGGTCGTCGGCGCCGGCCACGAAGGCCCCGCCGCGGCCGAGGGGGCGCACGCCGCGGTCGACGAGGTAGAAGCCCCCCGCGAGGGCGCCCGAGGTGAGGGTCGCGAGCGTTGTCGTGAGCGCCGCGGCGAGCGTGGTCAAGCGCCTCATTGGGCGAGCCTCCGGTGCTGCACGATCGCGTAGAACTGCTCCATCCCCCTGCGGTCGTCGCCGAAGAAATCGGCTACCTGCAAGAGCACCGCGCGAAAATCGAGCGCGCCGAGGGGGCCGTGGTCGCCCGGCGTGAGACGGTGCGTGTCGGCGATCGCGTCGGCCAGCGTCGAGAGGCCTTCGGGCGTGAGCGGATCGGCGGCCGCGGGGCGCAGCGTGAGGTTGCCCAACACGCGTGTGAGCACGCGCTCGGGGTCGTAACCGCGCGCCCGATCGAGGAAGCGCAGCGAGAGCGGAACGGTGCCCGTGCGCGGCTCCATCGCGGGCGCGAGCGCGTGCAAGAACGGATCGATGTCTTGATCGGCGCGCACGACCTGGAGCAGGTCGCCCACGGCGGTGAGCGTGGTCGCGAGGTTGGTGCCGTGGCGCGCGGGGTCGCCGGCGGTCGCGTCGCTCAACAGGTACGCGAGATAGGCGCCCATCGTGGTGCGCGCCTCGCGGTCGCTGTAGAGCGCCAGCGCGAGGTCGAGCGCGCTCGCGAAGGCCGGGCCTCGCATCGAGGCAGCCATGCGCCCCGCGAGGCCGCGCTCGGGGTCGCGCGCCCAGCGGTCGAAGTCGCCCGCGGAACGGTGCGCGGCGATGCGATCGACGGCCCACGACGCGGCCATGCGCGTGATGGGCGCCATCGCGCGGTTGTGAAACTGCGACGACGCGCCGCTGCCGTCGACCGAGAGAAACTGGTCGACGATGGCGGAGCGCGCGGCGTTCCAGCTCTCGCGCTGCGCGGGGGCGCGGTCGATGCGCGGGTCCATCGCGTTGAAGGCCGCGGCGAAGAGCGTGTAGAGCGTCTGGTCGTCGGGGGTGGCGCCGTCGCTCCACAGCGTGCGCGTCGCGCCGTCGCGCGCGGCGGGCGCGGCGGGGACCGCGGGCGTGCCGTCGAGGGCGGGCGCGTTGGGCATCACGAGCGCGCGAACGAGTGCGGCCGTCACATCGACGCCGGTGCACGCGCGGCGCACGCCGGGGCGGCCGGGGTCGGTGCACACGTTGCCCGCGCGGGGGTCGATGTCGCGCAGCGCGAGCGTGAGCGCGCCGAGGCCGCTCAGCAGGTCGCCGCGCAGCACCTCGGCGAGGATGGGCTCGTAGCGCGAAGCCCCGTCGCGCCAGCCGAAATTGCGCCCCGCGGAGCACGTCGCACAGCGCGTGGAAGTCTGAAAATCACCGGCCTGCGCCGTGGCCCAGTGACGGTGAAAGGTGGTGAAGAGGTCGACGAAGAGCGACGCGCCGTGGGTGGTGTCGATGACGCTCGGGGCCATGGTGGCCGGGTCGGCGCCGGGCGCGAGCTGCGGGTCGAGGCGGTTGTCGGTGCGGTGCCGATCGTGGCGCACGAAGGCCGTCGCGAGGGGGCGCACGGAGTCGTAGAAGCAGTTGGTCTCCCACGCGAAGATGGTTCCGCGGTGGTAGTTGCGCACGAGGTACTCGGGGTTGCGCGCGACGTCGACGCCGTCGGCGTTGCGCACGCGCACGGGGTCGAGCAGGTCGCGGAGAAACGCGTTGGGGTTGGGGTTGAACACCAGCCGCGCGACGGCGTAAGGCGCGGGCTCGGTGCCGAAGCCCGTGAGCGCCGACTGGCTCTGCACGAGGCCGTCGAGCGTCGAGTCGAGGCTCACGCCGAAGCGCCGCGCAATGTCGGTCACGGTGCCCAGAAGCCCCGGGATGCTCAGCGGAAGAATGCCGCGGCGACCGCCCACCACGGTGCGAAGGTAGAACGTGGCCGCGTCGGGGATGCGCACGAGGCCGCACGCGGGGATGTTGGTCGCGCCCGGCACGCTGATGGCCTGCTCGCCGAGCAGGGGCACGTTGAAGTGCACGCGCACCGCGGCGTTGGGCTTGTTGCACATCTCGGCGCCGCGCAGGTCGTCGACGAGGTGAAAGAGCCGCCCCTGCGCGCTGCGGTTGTCGTCGGCGCTGCCCGGCATCTGCCAGCTCTGCGTGTCGGGGCGCGCGCGGTCGGGCTCGCGGGTGAGGGGCCCGAGCACGTGGCGGTTGTAGGCCGCGGGCGACGACCAGTCGGGCTCGAGGCGGTCGCGGTGGCCCATGTACGCGCCGAAGGAGCGCGCGAGGTTCTCGGAGGGAATGGTGCCCGCGCAGGTGGGCTCCCACAGGCCCGTGGTGCCCAGCGGGCGCGTGCTGTCGGCCACGGAGTTGAGAATGTCTTCGAGGAGCCCCGGCTCCGCCGCGATGCGTCGCACGACGCTCATCACGTCGTCCCAGATCACCGAGCGCGCATCCATCGTGACGGCAGGGTAGCGGTCGGAGACGGCCTTCACCGCGAGCAGCGCGCCCATCACCCGCGCGAGGCGCGCCTCGTTGGCGCCCGTCATGAGCTGGCGCGCCATCGAGAGCATCGCGGGCGCGTCCTTGTGCCCGAGGAGCACGCTCACGCCGTGCACGAGGTCGACGAGGGGCGAAGCCTGCGCGGTAAACTGTCGGTATGCGAGGGGCCCGCTGGAGTACATCCGCGAGCTCATCGCGCGGTCGCCCAGGAGGCCCTGCGCGCCGTGGAGCAGCTGCAGCGCGCGCGCGTCGGGCCCGGCGAGGAGCGGCGGGAGCTGCCGCGCCATCGCGCCGAGCATCGACGCGTTGAGGTCGACGTACTGATACCGCAGCGCTCCGCCGCCGGTGACGGTGGGGCGCCCCGCGGCATCGCGTGGGGTGTCCGCCGCGCCCCGGGCGAGAAAGGGTGTGGGCGCGTTGCGAAGCGGTTGGCGCATCGCATCGACGGGGACGCAGCGCACCGTGTCGACCACGCCGTTGCCGTCGGCGTCGACGAAGGGCGCCGCGACGGGGCCGCTCAGCAGCGCGAAGCCACAGGTGTTGCGCCGCACGAGGTCGATGGGCTGACCGAGCGAGAGCGACGTGTCGGTGCGGAGCAGAAGGTTGGTGAGCGCGTCGAGCGTGGTGCCGCCCACGGACTCTTCGGCGGTGGCGGCGCGGGCGTCGGCGAACTCGCCGCGCAGCACCGCGAGCATGGTGTTGAACTCGCCGTTGGCGACGCCCGCGGGCGACACGAGGGTCTCGTCGCGAAACATGCGAAAGGTCGTGTCGAGCAGACCGTCGACGCGGTCGTAGGCGAGCGTCGGGCGCATGAGGCCGAAGGACACGCGCACAGGGCGATACCCCTGCCGCAAGGACATGCGCTCGAGGGCGAGGAGCGCGTCTTGATCGTTGCCGATGCGCGTGACGAGCGACGAGAGGGCGCGCGTGGTCTGGGGCAGCAGGTCTTCGGCGAGGGCGACGCCGCCGTCGGGCGTCTCGACGACGGGGCGGCGCAGCGCGTCGACGCGGCCCGCGCCGTCGGGGCCGTAGAGGGGCAAGAGGTCGGTGAGCAGCCGGTCGAGCGGGGTGTACGTGGCGCGCGGCATCGCGGCGTCGAGGCTCGTCACCACGTCGGCGCGCATGCGCGCGAGGGCGACGGTTTTGGGACCGACGCCGCGCGGGGCCGTCGCGGTGGCTGCGAGGCCCTGCGTGCAGGGGGGGCGACCGCGTTCGAAGGTGACGTCGGTGGGCGTCTCGCCAACGTGAACGCGCTCGCAGAGCACGTTGAACACCTCGGACCCGACCGTGCCGATGGGGGCCGCGCGTCGCGTGGTGTCGAAGTCGGGCGCGCACGACACGAACAGGGCGACGCTCGAAGCCGCGCCGACGAGGGCGCCCGCCCGTCGCCTCCGTGAGCTCTCCATGGGAATTGCTACCTCTCGCGGCCACCCTACCGCGCCTCGTCGGCCATGGGAACACCTGCCGCGAAGGGGTTTTCGTCGATGTGCGCGCGCGGCTGCGAGGGCGCCGAAGTGGTGTACCCTCCGCCGTCGTGGCGACGGATACGATGGAGCGGCTTCGCGCGCTCGCGCTCGAGGGCCTGAGCCCCGCGCCGACGGCTCCGCTCGTGCGCCATCGGAAGCGCACCACCGACGACGGCCTCGCGCCGGCCCTGCCCGCGGGGGCGAAGGCGCCGGAGCGCGAGGAGATTCCCGCGGCGATGCGCGACGACGCCGAGCGCGAGTGGCGCCGCGCCGCGCGCCCATGGACGCCCGCGATCGAGCGCCTCGTGGCGATGGGCGTGGTGTCGCTGCGCGTGCGCGGCTGCGACGTCGAGGTGACGATGCGCAACGGCACGCAGCGCGCGACCGAGCTCCCGAAGCCCTGGGTGGCCGTGACCGTGGCGATGCTCACGGGGCGCGAGCTCCCCGCG
>CAISKJ010000241.1 GCA_903885885.1 uncultured delta proteobacterium | reverse complement strand
TGCTCTCACCGGAGTCTTCCCACGCGGCCCACGCGGCACGCGCCTCGGCCTCGGTCCACTGCTTCCAGCGTTGCGTCGCGGACCGTCTCGTCATCGTTGCCTCCGTACGCTCGCGTAGAACGAGCCCACGAGGCACGACAGACTCCGCTCACAGAGGGGTTACGATACAAGGGCTCATTCTGTGCACCCAACGGTCCAGAGCGCCGACCGCGCACGCGAACACGCCAGCGACGATCTGTCGCCGCTCGTCGCCTCGCCCGTACCTTCACTCTCGCTCACCAGATCATGCCTCCTCGTCCGACGACCTTTGCCAGTCCTAGGCCGACCCTCGCCGCGGCTCGTTGGCTCTTGACCGCGGCCCAACCTTTGCTCTCCGTTGGGCGTCGTCTGGTGCTCGTTAATCACAACTCGTCGTCCGTTGTCCGAGCCGTCGAACCGTCGCTCGTCGAGGCTGCCGAACGGCTGGCCGGTCTGCCGCCGCAGCGGGTCAGGTGAGTAGTTGTTGGGTGAAGTGTGAGCGGTCGGCAGCACCGGCTTGTTGGGCCAAACTGGGGCTACTTCGACAAATACCCGAGCAACTGTTCATAAGTCAGTTCGGTGTAGAATCGGTTCTTACGATGCCAGTGATAGGTCTCCGACGAGATATGGAACTGTCCTTCTCCGTGGTTCCCTTTGTGCTGCTTGTCAGAGTATCCTGGCATAGCTGGAATGTCTTTAGATTCTGCCCTAAAGACCACAACGGCATCTCGAAAAAAGATGCCGTAATACAGCACATCGAACTCAGAACGCTTCACCTGTTGAATGTTGCAGTCGTAGGACTCCGTCGTCGCATTCGAAACGGCCACCGCTTTTCGCTCAAGCAGAGCGGCCTCGATTGCACGCAAGACGTTTTCCGTTGTAATTGGATCATCATGAGAGGCGAGAGCTCGCGAGAATTTGACCTCCACACGCCTGCTTTCAATTTCATCGAACAAGTCGTGGAATCGAGCTCGTGCCTGACCGAGACGTTGCATTCTCTTGATGAGAATTTCAGCAACGGTGCCAAAACGTCGCGTGAAGAGTGCGAAGATCCCGTCGCGCAAGTCTACTGGTGTCATTAAAGCCTCCAGCGGTCTCAAAAAAGAGTGGTCTGGCGCGCGATCCGCTCGGAAGTCGAGCCATTCTTCGGGCGATCACCATTGTGTTCGAGGTCTACCTCGAATGGATTCGCATTCTGCCACCCCAGTTTGCCCGTCGCGCGATAGTGTTCTAGGCGTCGAATCGTCAATTCACAGAACACAGGATCGATATCTGCCGTTGCACACTGCCGCCCCAACCGCTCAGCGGCGAGGAGCGTCGTGCCCGAATGCGCGAAAAAGTCAGCAACAACGCCTCCCTTGGGGCTACTAGCATGCACGATCCGCTCAATTGCCTTGAGCGGCTTTTGCGCGTAACAACCCGAGACGTTTTCTTCGAGGCGATAGAACACCTGCTGAACGTCTACCCATACATTTCCTGCGCGAATGTTTTCCGAACGGCTCCGTTCGATGTTCTCAGTTACTTGATCACCAACCTTCTTGTAATATCCTCGCAAGATTTTCGGAATATCCGTATATTCTGCATCGACGTCGAACGCCGGCTTCCCCTTCCGATAGTAGAGAAGTTCTTGGCGCACAGCCATCCAGTTTTGCTGAGTCCCATAGCCTCGCTGGTTACGCATTGTAATGAAGCTTCTGGCTTCAATAGGCAGTCGCCGCATCATGACCATAAAATCCGGAAGCGGCTGAAAGCCGTTACGCTGATCGGCACCGAGCCACACATACAGCGCACTGTTTGCGGCCATGATGTCGATGGAATTTTCGATCCAACGACGGCACCACGCGATGTATTCGGCGAGTTCACGTTCCTCGAAGGCGACGAGGTTGTACGGGGGATCGTGCACACACAGATCCGCCTTGCGACCGCCAAGAAGTTCAGTCATGGCATGCGCATCGCTGGCGTCCAGACAGCCCACCGCATGGCGCCCATCCGGGTCACGCCAGATCTTGCCAGGACCGAGTCGGCAGAATGGCAGCAATGCGCGACGGACGTCGTCGTCGATGTCGAGTCGAGGAAGTGGATCGTTCTTCATGACTGTTCGAAATCTACCTCAAACGAGTCAACACTTAGTAGTGTATTGCGCGGGCTTTTAGCGAAAGTTCTCGGACTTCTACATCACTCGCCCCGCTTGGTGCGGCGTTGCGAAAGATAGTCCGTGGGGCTCGCCGCCCCGTCGCTCGTCGGGGGCCCAACGGCTGGCCGGTCTGCCGCCGCAGTGGGCCAGGCGGGTATTCGTTGGGCGAAGTGTTGGCGGTCGGCAGCACCGGCTTGTTAGGTCGATCAGTCGCCATTCAGTCCCACCAGTCAGAGGCTCGGCACGAAGGACACAAAGGGACGACATCGAAAGATACCTCTCTACAATAACGGCAGATCTTCCTGCCATACGGAACCTCCCGCGAGTGTTTCACAGGCTTCTCGATGAACTCTTCCTGCGCGCGGCTCCCATACTCAGCTCGGAGCACAGGGGCTTTCACTAACTCTTTGTCGCCAGTCCTCGCGGTGCGCAAAGGCCCAGTAGCGGAGAGATCGAGAGCCGATGTCAGTAAGGGTGGCTTCGGAGGATCGGTCACGGGAGACGGATCCCGCGGCAAAGCCCACAAGTCATGACCCGTCACGATTTCGCGTGAATCGCGGCGGGCAGATCGCAGCAATGCTGCCAATGACATCGCTGGAACCTCAAGAATCCGTGTTTTGTCGAGGCTCAAGAGAATGGGAATCTGCCCTGGAGCGAGACTCGCACTGTCGTCCAACACCCGACCGTAGAGCCCAGGATTCCTCCGGAGCATGTCATAGTGACCTGTGCCGCCGAAAAGCCCTTCGAATAGCGTTATTCCGTATCCAGCTTTGTGGATATCGACGATCTCTCGCACGATTTGGTCAAGGGTCGCGCCGTCGATTTCTTGCCGCCGCAGGTTCGCGAGGACCTCGATCAACACCCCTTCAACTGCTTCGCGTTGCAGGCGCCGAAATTTCGTCTCTCCAGGAACCGGCAGTCGGACTAGACAGTCACTCTCGCGAGACCTCTGCGCTTCCACCAATGCCGACGTTCGGTTCGTGTTAGCGAAGATCGCCGCATTCTGTTTTCCGAGGATGCCGATTTTCTCGTGGAGGAGATCGACCTTCGCCTCCAGGCGCCGCTTATCTTCAGCGTCTTTACGGCTTTCCATCACAGTCGAGACAACTTCCACCGCACGCCCGAGGAAGGGGACATCCTTGACGGCCCCGAGCAAGGTGGCGCCCACGAGGTCCTTTGCGATGTCCTTCCAACCCATGGCAGGAGTTAATCCTCAAATCCGGAAAACTGTCAAGATGCTCTGCACAGGTCGCGGAGCAGTGATGGGACGAGAAATCGCGTGTTCAGAAGAGTGGCGTGGCTGTTACCGCCCAGTCAATCCGTCGGGATCCCTGAGGTTTTGCATTACGGTCCACCCGGCCGGGACGGCCGATCGCCTAGATCGAGTAGAACAATCGAAGTCTGTCAGGCCCGCCCGCCGATCGGGAACCTAACATCTACTTCTACTGCCCATCCGCATCGTAAACACATAGCCGGGGGTGCTATCAAGCCGCTTCATAGCCCCCGAATAGACATTTCGCCCCCGCCGCCGCCCCTCTGCGGCCTCCTGCCGCCGCCCGTCGCCGCGCTTCCCACCGGCCGCTCCGCCCCCCGTTCCGCGTCGCTCCCACCCGCGGTGCCGCTGTCGCCTCCGGCTACGCAACATTCTCCGCCCTCGCGTCGATAGCCCCGCCGCGCGCCGCCCTCAACCTACCTGGCGCCGCCGGAAGCCCCACACAATGACGCTCATCGAAGCCCTCCGCACCACGATCCGCCGCCTTCACTACTCTCCTCGCACCGAAGACGCGTACGTCCATTGGGTACGCGCCTTCGTCACCTTTCACGGGCGCCGCCACCCGCGCGACCTCGGCGCCCCGGAGGTCACGGCCTTCCTCAACGACCTCGCCGTGCGCCGCCGTGTCTCCGCCTCGACGCAGAATCAGGCCCTGTGCGCGCTGGTCTTCCTCTACCGCAAGGTGCTCCAGCTCGACATGCCGACGCTCACCGACCTCGAGCGCGCGCGCCGCCCGCACCACCTCCCGGCTGTTCTGTCGCGCCGCGATGTCCTCGCCCTGCTCGACCGCCTCGAGCCTCCCTTCCGCCTCATCGCCGAGCTCCTCTACGGCGCGGGCCTGCGCATTGGCGAGTGCGTCGCCCTTCGCGTCAAGGACATCGACCTCGAACGCCACCAGATCACCGTCCGTCGAGGAAAGGGCCAGCATGACCGCCCCGCGCTCCTCCCGACCCGCGCGCGCGATGGCCTCCGCGCGCAACTCGACGCGGTGGCGCGCCGTCACCGAACGGATCTCGCCCAGGGACGTGGCGAGGTCGACCTCCCCTTCGCCCTCCGCGCGAAGATGCCCGGCGCCGCGACCGGCCTCGCGTGGCAGTACGTCTTCCCCGCCTCGCGCACCTGCGTCGACCCGGCGTCCGAACGTCTGGTGCTCTGGCACCTCCACGAGAGCGCCGTGCAGAAGGCCATTCGCTCCGCCGCGGACGCAGCCGGCCTCGACCGCCGCGCAACGTGTCACACCCTCCGACACTCCTTCGCCACGCACCTCCTCGAAGCCGGAACCGACATCCGCACCATTCAAACCCTCCTCGGTCACCACGACGTGCGAACCACCATGATCTACACGCACATCGTCGATCGCGGCCCCCTCGGCGTCGTGAGCCCCCTCGACCGCTGAGCCCGCTGCCCGCGCCATCGCCTCCCCTCCCCCCCGCCGTCTCCCGCCGCCCCGCAACGCCGCCCTCTTCGTCGCCCTTGAGGCGCCCGCGGCGTTGGACTACCACTGCGCCGCCCCCTCGCTACCCCCTGTTCTCTCCAGTCCCCGAATCGAGGCTTCGCATGTGCGGTGTGATCGGTCTTGTCGTCGAGCGTTCTCGTAAAGATCTTGGCCGCGTCGCCGCCGAGCTCCTCAAGACCCTCGAGTACCGCGGCTACGACTCGACGGGCGCCCTCTTCCAGGGTGACGCGCCGGAGCCCCTCACTCTGCTCAAGGGCGTAGGCGCGCCCTCGGCCATGGTGCACGAGCTCGGCATCGTCGATCAGGCGGGCAAGATCTTCTGCGGCCAGGTGCGCTGGGCCACCTTCGGCGCTGTGACGCAGGCCAACTCGCAGCCCCACCTCGTGCGCTGCAAGCTCACCATGTACGGCGCCCACAACGGCAACGTCACCAACTGCGACGAGCTCAAGGCCTGGCTCACCGCCGAGGGCCACACCGTACTCTCCGACAACGATGGCGAGATGGTGGTGCACACCATCGAGCACTGCTTCGGCCTCGCCCTCGAGCGCGAAGCGCCCGAGATGCGCCTCGACCCCGACACGCGCCGCCGCTGCATGCGCGCCGCCATCACCCGCGCCAGCGCGCGCCTCCAGGGCAGCTTCGCCGCCGTCGTGGTCGACCCGATCACGCAGCGCATGTGGGCCATCAAGTCGGGCTCGAGCCTCTACTTCGGCTTCGGCCACGACGACGTGGGCGGCCGCTTCTGCATCGCGTCGAGCGACCTCTCCTCCGTGCTCAAGCTCACCCGCGTGCTCGTGCCCCTGCGCGAGGGAGAGTTCATCGAGTACACCGCCGAAGGCTACGAGCTCCTCGCCACCCGCGATGGCGGCGTACGCCGCGCCGGAGACTCCATCGAGCGCGAGCCCGTGCGCAGCCGACTGCGCGCCAAAGACACCGCCCTCGTGGCGCCCTTCGCGTACTTCATGGATCAAGAGATCGCCGCGCAAGAGGCTACCGGCCGCGCCGTGATCACCATGTTTCAAGGCGGCAGCGAGGCCCTCAAGGCCCTGCGCCCCGTGCTCGACGGCGCCGAAGGCGCCAACGCCGGGTCGGCGCACCTCGACGCGCTCCTCGGCCTCTACGACGACGACGACATCCGCAAGGCCTTCTACGCCGCTGTCGACGCGGCCCCCTTCGCGGCCCTTCTCGCGCGCGTGCCCGAGAGCTTTCGCCGCGCCACCGACGGCCTCGCGCCGGGGCACCTTCACGATGTTCTCTCGTCGTCGGAGCGCGGCTTCCTCGCCGACCTCGTGCCCATGACCCGCGGCGCCGAAGATCGCCTCGCGGTGCGCGTGCTCGACGCGGTGCTCGAGCGCGCCGAGGTCGACGAGTTCGCCCAGGCCGTCGATCGCTTTCTCTCCCTCGCCACCACGTGCCTCGCGCGCAGCGGGCGCATCTACGTGGTGTGCTGCGGGTCGTCGTTTCACGCGGCCAAGGCTGCGACGCAGTTCTTCAACGACGTAGCGTGCGCCGAGCTCATCCCCATTCTGCCGGGCGAGTTTCGCGGTCAGTACTCGCAGTCGCTGCGCGACGGCGACCTCTTCGTCGCCGTGAGCCAGAGCGGCGAGACCAAAGACCTCATCGACGTGCTCAACCAGGTGATCGCGTCGGGGCGCGACATCCGCCGCGTCTCGCTGGTCAACAACGTCAACTCCACGCTCGCGCAAGAGAAGAGCGACGTGGTCATTCCGCTCCGCTGCGGCCCCGAGGTGGCCGTCCCCGCGACCAAGAGCTTCATGAACCAGATGACGGTGTTCTACTGCCTGGCCCTGCGCCTCGCGGGTCGCCGCCTGCCGCTCCTCGCCGACGAAGACCCGCGCAAGGGCGCCCTCCTCGACGAGCTCGCCCGCCGCGAGGCGCAGCTCCCCACGCTGCCGCTCCTGTTGCGCGAGACCATCGCGAGCACCGAGGCCGAGGTCGAGCGCGCCGCGCAGATGCTCTACCTCGTGCCGAGCCTGCACATCCTCGCCACGCGCATCACCGCCGTGGCGCGCGAGGGCGCGCTCAAGATCCGCGAGGTGGTGCTCAACCACACCGAGGGCTTCGAGGGCTCCGAGTTCAAGCACGGCCCCAACACCATTCTGGGCTTCAACACCGTGTTCGGCGTTTCGAACCTCGACGCGCTGCTCACCGAGCTCGGCCGCGTGCTCGACGCGCTGCTCGCCCGCGCCTGGGAGGCCGGCCTCTCGCCCGCCTCGTCGCGGCGCCTCGCGCAGGCCGCCTCCGACGCGCTGCTCAAGCCCGCCTCGTCGACGCTCACGCTCACGCCCGCCGAGCGCGAGGTCTTCGACGCCGTGGTCGACCGCAGCGCCCTCGTGGCCTCGCTCTACACCGACTATCCCCTCGTGTACGTGACGGGCCCCGACGAGCGCGACATCAACCTCACCGTGTCGGCCATCAACACCCACAAGATCCGCGGCGCGAGCACCGTCATCGTGGCCGAAGAGAGCGCCGCGCTGCGCACCGCCGCGAGCAAGGCGCCCGTCGACAACCCCCGCTACGCGTGGGCCTACCTCGCGCTGCCGCGCACCGACGACACGCTCATGACGGTGTTCTCGAGCACCGTGGTGCTGCAGCGCCTCGCGCTCAAAATGAGCGTGCTCAAGATGCAGTACCTCGACCGCCTGGGCATCAAAGACCACGGCGTGCACCCCGACGTGCCCAAGAACGTGAGCAAGTCGATCACCGTCGACTGAGCCGCGCTACGAACGCGCGCGGGTCGCCGCGAGGCCCGCGCGCACGACCGCTCCCTCTTCCATGAAGACCCGAATGGCCGCGATGGCGCCAGCGTCGTCGAGCTCCATCACGTGGAGGCTGTGCGCGCGCAGCAGCCCGGGCTCGTTGCGGTCGGGGGCGTAGAGCGCGAGCGAGGGCGCGCCGTTGACCGACGGCCCCGCCACCATCTCGAAGGGAACGCCCATCGCGAACACGAACCCGCGCAGAAAGCCCTCGACCGCGGCGCGCCCGGCGTACCACGCGGGCGACGGCGGCATGGCGAGGGTCGCGTCGTCGCGCAGCGTGGCGGCGAGGAGCGCGGCGTCGTTGGTGCTCCACGCGCGGGCGTAGCGACCGAGCACGTCGGCGTCGGCGGAGCGCGGCGCGCGGGCCCCCTTGCGCCACGCGGGCGCGCGCTCGTCGAGGGTGGCGCGGGCGCGCTGCACGGCGCTGTTCACCGCGGGCACGGTGAGCCCGAGCGCGTCGGCCACCTCGGCGGCGCTCCACCCGGCCACCTCGACGAGCAGCAGGGCCGCGCGCTGCGTGCCCGGCAGCAGGTGAATGGCGGCGAGAAACGCGATCGCCACGCTCTGCCCGCGCGTGAGCTTCGCCTCGGGGCTCTCGCACGCGTCGAGGGGTCCGTCGCACCACGCGGCGTCGCCGAGGGGATCGAGCCACACGGGGTCGGCGAGGGGATCGCCGGGGGGCGCAGAAGGGTCCGCCGGCGCGCTGTGATCGAGGGAGGGATACCGTCGCGCGGGGCGGTCGCCGAGGTGGTCGAGGCACACGCGCGTCGCGATGGCGTAGAGCCACGATCGAAACGAGGAGCGCCCCTCGAAGGCCCCCGCGTGGCGCCACGCGCGCACGAGCGACTCCTGCACCGCGTCGTCGGCCTCGCCGGCCGCCCCGAGCATGCGGTAGCAGTGCGCGAGGAGCCGCCCGCGGTGGGGCCGCACGAGCGCGTCGAAGGCGCCCCGATCGCCCGCCCGCACAGCCTCGAGGAGCGCCGCGTCACCGCCCTGTTCCATGGGCTCCAGCGGTATCACGGAACGCCGCGCGGAGGGCAATCGCCCGCGCCCCGTCGATTCACCGATGAGTCTCGCGCGGGCCGACGGTCTTCACCGTTGTGAGGGCGACGCGACAGGCGCGAACACGCTCCCTCACGGAGGTCTATCGGTCATGGCTATCCCCGTCACGGCGCTCTTCGGCGCGATTCACGGTGTGCTCAACGTCGCGCTCGCCATCGGTGTCACGAGGGCGCGCGCGCAGTCGAACATCTTTCTCGGCACCGGCGACAACGAGTCCCTCCTCCTCGCGTCGCGGCGCCACGGAAACAACACCGAGTACGTTCCCCTCGCGCTGCTGCTGCTGCTCGTGGCCGAGCTCGCTGGGGGCGGCGCCACGGCGCTCTACGCCCTCGGCACCGCGCTCACCGTGGGTCGCGTGCTCCACGCCATCGGCGTAGGGTCGAAGCCCTCGCCGCTGCGCGCGATCGGCGCCGTGCTCACCTGGGTCGCCATCGTGGGCGCTGGCATCTACGGCCTCCTCGCTTCGATGCACTGACGAGAAGAGAGCACTCCAATGACCACCTTCGGACGCAACCTCAAGATCGACGCCGACCGCTCCCTCCGCGACACCGTACGCCGCTTCTACGAAGAGGGATTGGCCTGCGCGCGCCGCAGCCCGCGCGACACCCTCGACCTCTTCGACTTCGAAGACGGCGGGTGCTTCGCGGTCTTCTACATCGACGGCGGCGCGCTCGACGAGGCGCTCTGGCACAAGGCCGTGTGGCTCGAGTTCGTCGTCGACGACCCCGCGGGCACCGCCGAGCGCCTCGTCGCACTCGGCGGAGCGCGCGTCGTCGGCGCCACCGATCACCCCTACGTGCGCGCGCCCGGCGGGCCCATCTTTCGCCTCGCCGCGAAGTCCTAACGCGCCGTGATGGGCGCCATCCAACCGGGCTCGGTGGCGCGTGCGCGCTCCTCGCGCCAGCGCGCGTCGGTGAGCCGGTCGAAGCCCTCGGTCACGCGCTCGCGGTACGTCGACGCGTAGCCCAGAAACGCCCGCTCGTGGCCCGGCGGCCCCGCGAGCACCACCATCGCCTGCGGGGCGCCCGTTCCGATGTGCAGCACGCGCCCCACGGGGTTGCCCCGCTCGTCTTCGGGCGTGGTGTGCACGTCGGCCACCACGCCCCGCGACTCGCCGAGGCTCTGCCGCGGCTCGTAGAGCTCGTAGAGCCACCCGCCGTCGACGACGGTCTCCGTGGTGCACACGTGGTTCTCTTCGCGCGCGTTGAGGGCGCGGTTCATCCACAGGAGCTGCTCGCCCGAGAGAAACTCCCCCGCGCGCTCACGCTCGGCGATGGCCCCGAGGCGCGCCACCACGTCGGCGGCGCGGGCGGTCCAGGTCGTCCATCGGGTGCGCTCGGCGGCGTCGGTCCAGGGCATGCGCGTCACGAGCCCGTTGGCGCGCTCGACCCACCGCGCGAGCCCGCGCCACAGGGCCGGGTAGGGCTCGACGTAGGCCGTCGGGTACGAGCACCCGAGCGACATGGAGTACGACTGCGCCGCGTAGAGCACCGTGTCGTGCCGCACCTCGGCCCACGCCGCGAGCTGCGTGTTCAACAGCCGCCGCCCCCACGCCTCGGTGCGCATCACCGACGGCAGCGGGGCGCCCTCGGCGAGGGCCTCGCGCGGCGAGAGCGTGCGCAGCGCCGCCATCCACGACGCGTAGAGGCTGCCCTGCCAGTACGCGGCCTCGTGCGCATCGACAAGGGCCCGCGCGGTCTCGAGCTCCGTCGCATAGTCGTGGCGCGCGAGCGAGTCGCCGAGGAGCGCCAGGGCCTGGTCGTTGCCCATCGCGGCGTACGCGGCGTCGAGGGCGTCGGGCATCATGCGCGGCACGCGGCCCGCGTCGACGCGGTCGAAGGTCACCCACGAGAGCACGCGCGAGTCGGGCGTGTACCGCTGCGGGGTCAGCGAGAAGGCCACCGGCTGCGGAACGGTGCCCACCATCCCGTCCGGGTGCACGAGCAGCGAGGTGGCCACGCGCGGGCGCTCGCCGCGCACAACGTCCACGATCTCGGTGAGACGATCATCCGATACTGCCGTGAGACCGCCGGCCTGGGCGATCTGCGCGCTCATCGCGTCGAGGTCAGAGAAGGTCAAGGCCTCGGGCTCGCCCGCGAAGCCGCCGATGGCCTCTTCGACGAGCGCGAGCGCGGCGCGCGTGTCGTCGGTGGCGAGGGCGCGGAGGGCCATCGCAGCGGCCACGGGACGGCGCTGCACGGCGCGCTGGCCGTTCGCCACGTCGATGAGGCGCAGCCCCTCGCGGCCGAGCCACATCACGGCGCGAAAGTACTGCTCGCGCGCCGCGACGCCGGCGTAGTGGCCGCGCGGTCGCATCTGCGAGAGGTCGACCTCGCGCGAAACGCCGAAGAGCGTCACCTGCGCGGTGCCCTCGGCGCGCGTGGCCCGCGCGTGGAGGTCGGCGATCACCGTCGCGTCGGCGTTGGCCACGGGCCGCGCGACGGCGCCCTGCAGGAGCCCGAGCGTGATGGCGAGGTACGCGTCGAGGTCGGCGCGCGTCTCGGCCGTGAGGGCGCCTCCCCGGGCGCCGCCGAGGGCCGCGCGGAGCTGCGTGAGCGCGCGCGTGAGCGACGGGGCGAGCGCGTCGCCCTCGACGCTCCCGATCATCGCGTCGAAGCCCTCGTGCAGGGCGTTGAGCACGAGGTCGGCGCTCACGTACACGGGCATGTCGCGGAGGTAGAGCCCCGCGTAGCCCGTGAGAAAGTTGCTGCGCTCGAGGCGCGGGAGCATCGCGAAGCCGTTGGCGCGCAGCCGCGCGAGCTCGGCGCCGCGGAGGGCGAAGGGGCCGCGCTGAATGGTGTCCATGCCGTCGACCTCGTCGGGGTCGGCCGAGAGGCCCGGGCCGAAGCCCACCGCGTGCCGCGCCGCGAGCTCGTCGGGCGCGAGGCGACGACCGCTCGGGAGCCGCGCGCGCAGGGCGTCGTGGCCGAGGCGCTCGGCGGGCGGCGCGTAGGGCCCTCGCTCGGCCGTCACAGGCGTCGCCGCTGCGGGCACACGCGCCGCCGCCGTGGGTTGCGCGTGAAGACGAATCGCGGGGCGATGGGTGCACGACAGCGCGGCGAGCGCGACGAGGAGTGAGGGCTTGAGCGACGACATGAGGGCGCGAGCATACGCCCCCGCGCGGCGCGCCCACGAGCCCAGCGCGAAGTGCCTTGTTTACAAGCCTCCGAGAATAAAATGCACGAGCCCATCATCGAATCGTTGACGTTCTCGCGGAGAGGCGTACAACCCGTCTCCCCAAACGGTGACGCGAGGTGGAGCAGCCTGGTAGCTCGTCGGGCTCATAACCCGAAGGTCGTAGGTTCAAATCCTGCCCTCGCAACCAACGCAAAGCGGCCGGATCTGAGGTAACTCTCGGATCCGGCCGTTTCGCATTTCAGCCCGCGCAACGGTCCCCGACACGGGGACTGCGCGGCTCGAAGCACACGCGAAAACGTCTAGTACACGGCGGCTGAAGTCTCGAGGCGGGTTCGTGCGCAGACGCAAGCGCGGCAAGGAAGGACGACGAAGACGGGCTGTCGGCCCGTCGAGGAGACCTGACGCCGCCGCGCGATGCGGATGGGCGCGAAGCCGCCCGATGACTTCGGCCGACGTGTACTAGCGATCGCGCACGCCGTCGACGCGGAGGCTCGCGCACACGCTCGCGAGCGCAGCGCCCTCGGCCCACGCGCCCACGGTGACGGTCTCGGGGCCGTCGAGGCGCGCGATCGCGCCGCGGTCGCCGTCGTCGCAGCGGCGGTTGCGGTTGCGGTCGACGAGGAGGGCGAGGCGCTCGCTCGGCCACGGGCGCCCGGGCATGATGAGCGTGAGCAGCGCGCTCGCCGCGGCGACGCTGGCGCCGCCCACCTCGGCCGCGACGGGGCGCTCGTCGGCCACGAGGCCGGCGAAGACCTGCGCGCCCTCGTCGGCCGCCGCGAAGCCGCGCACGGTGACCCGCGCCGTGCGATCGACCATCGCCGCGAGGGCCGCCTCGGCGCCCTCGTCGGTGGGCGCTGCGCGGAGGGCCTCGGTGAGCTCCTCGTCGCCGCCCGTGGCGAAGCGTTGGCTGTACATGGCGCGCGCCACGTCGCGGCGCAGCTCGCCGGTGGCGCCCGGGGCGAAGACGACGGCGGCCACCTGCGGGTACTCGTTGCCGCCGCGCGGGATGCACACACACGCCTCGAAGGCTCCGCCCGCCACGCGCGCCGACGCGCTCGCGACGCCGCGCGGCGCTTCGAGGCCGACGCCCGACTCGCGGAGGTAGCGAATCGCAAACTGCGCCCGCGCGCCGTCGAGGCCCACGAGCCCCTCGGCGTGGCCGCGGACGAACAGCTGCGGCGCCGGACCGCACGCCGCGCGCACGGCGTCGCAGGAGGGCGTCGGGGCGGCGTCGGGGGCCGGGGCGCCGTCGGGGGCCGGGGCGGCGTCGACGGGGGCATCGGCGGCGGCGTCGGCCACCTCCGCGGTGACGATGGCGCTGCCGCAGTGAGCCGAGGCGAGCGCGAGCACGAGCG
>CAISKJ010000240.1 GCA_903885885.1 uncultured delta proteobacterium | reverse complement strand
TGAAGCGATCCATCCGGTCGTCGTCGAGCTTCAGCTTGTCGGGGCCGCCCTGCACGAGCGCGAGGAGCGCCATGCGCAGCGCCTTGCGTCGCACGTCGGCGGTCTGCTGCACGCGGCGCTGCGCGACGCTCCCGAGGCGCTCGCGGGCTGTGGGCTCGGCCAGCAGGTCGCGCGCGGGCCCCGAGATGTCGAGCACCCGCTCGTGGAGCCCGTTGGTCTCGCCCTGCCCCCGCGCGAGCACCCGCGCGTGAAACACCGGCGCGTCGCCGTCTTCGTCGCGAAGGGACTGCGCCGCCGCCTGCTTGAAGTCTCCTCCGAAGAGAAGCTGCGTGAGCAGGGGGTAGTTGAAGCCGTTGGCCGACACGGTGAGCGCCTTGCCGGCGTCTTCGCGCTTCACGGGGATCCAGATGTCTCCCGTCACGCCGAGGAGCTGCTTGGCCTCGACGCGCGCCACCTCGCTGGAGACCCCGCGGCTTACGACGCGCTCGCCGACGAGGGTGAGCCGCACGCGGCGACACACCTCGACGAAGAACGGATCGAGCTTCGAGAGCGCGATCGACGAGGCACCATCCCACGGCTCGCACCACAGGAGCCCGACGCCGTCGGGCGCGTACTGATACGAGGCGATGAGCTCGTCACGCGCGTCGAGCCAGGTGTGCACGTCGCGCGCGAAGCGGTCGCCGAAGCCCGTGCCGCGGGCCACGCCCACCTGGGGCCTGCTTGCGAAGCCGCCGTTCATGCGCGCGACGCCGTAGTTGCCCTTGCCGAGAAAACCCTCGGTGGTCTGCAACGCCACCAGCGCGAAGAGCCAGTGCTCGGGGCGCGCGTTGTCCATGCGGGCGCTCTTGAGGTCGTGGTTCTTCGCGGTGATGAGCACGTCGAGCGCGTCGGGCTGCGCGAAGGTGCGCTTGAGCGCGTCGAGCTTCTTCTCGGGCACCGGCGGCTGCAGGAGCGCGGGCTTCGCGAGGTCGTCGACCACGAGGCACCAGGGCTCGTGTGCGCCGCCCGTGAGCGCGAGGAGGCGTTCGCGCCACGCGGCTTCGTCGAGGTCGAGGCGCGCGTCGCCAGCGCGCACGCACGCGAGGGATGCCACCTGCACCAGAAACGCGTGCCACGGGTGCCGCTGGTGCGTACGCAGCGCGGTGAACTCGGTGGCCCCGCCGCGCCCGAGGCGCGCGAGCACGGCGGGGAGCGTGAGGCGCGCGACGGCGTCGTCGTCGCCCGCGACCGAGAGCAACGGCTCGGTCAACAGATCGAAGCGTGGTTCAGGCATCCGAGAGATCCTCCGCGGGGTTCACCGGGTCGTTGAAGGGACGAAGGCCGAGGCGGTCGTAGACGAAGCGCTCCGCGCCGAAGGCGAAGACGAAGCGGTCGGGGCGCTGCTCGATCACGGCGGCGACCGCGTCGGGGGCAACACCGCGCGCCATGAAGGTCGGCACCGTGAGCTCGCGGATGCGCACGCCGAAGGGCCCCGTCGGCGGAGCCTCGAACACGGCGCGCCGATCGCCCTCACCCAATCGCGTCGAGATGCGCTCGCCCAGCGCCTTGTCGGGAAATACGTACTCGCCGAAGAGCGGCGCCTTGTCGCCGCGCTCCACGAGCACCAGCTCGGCCGCGCGACGATCCGCCGACGCCGAGCCCTCGCACCACACGCGATGCTTCGCCCAGCGGTCGTCGGCAGGGACCACCGCCGCGAGCGCGTCGGGGTGCGTGGTGTGCTCGACGAGGCTTCGGTTCATCGCGGGAATGAAGACGTCGGGGGTGGCCTCGATCTGACACCACGTCGCGTGGAGCACCCGCAGATCGTCGTAGACGGTGCCGTGCCCGTGCTTGCCCCGCGGCTCGCCGCTCTTCGTGATGAGCTTCGAGAGGTCGCGCTCCGCGGGCACGAGCACCACGGCGACCGCGTGCGTGTACCCGTCGGGCCTGCACTGCTTCCCCGCGCGCTTGTGTCGGTGCAGTCGACCCACGCGTTGGAGCATCACGTCCATGGGGCACAGGTCGGTGATGAGCAGGTCGGCGTCGAGGTCGAGCGCCTGCTGCACCGTCTGGGTCGCCACCGCGACGCGCCCCTCCGACGGGCTCTCAGTGCCGAAGTCGCGCTCGATCGCCTCATCGAGCCGTGCGCGGTCGGCCTTCGCGAAGCGCGCGTGGTGGAGCGTCACCACGTCGCCGCAGCGAAAGAGCAGCGCCGTCTTCCCCTCACGCGTCGCGAGGGCTTCGAGGGCCTCTTGCGTGGCCACGGCGTCGCGCACGGTGTTGCGGAGCACGAGCACACGCGCGCCCTTCGCGGCGTGGTCGAGGGCCATGCGCGCGACGGCCTCGGCGTCGTCGATGTGGGGCGAGAGCGCGAAGGTCGCGGGCTTGGGGTTGCCCGCGTTCGTGATCGCGTGCGGCGTGCGCTGCGCCCCCTCGCGGTGCGTCACGAGCGGATAGTGCGTCGCGACGGCCTCGTCGAGCGGCGGCGTCTTGCCGCGAAAGAGGCGCTCGCGCAGCGCGCTCCCGAGGGTGGCCGACATGAGCAACGCGTGCCCGCCCGCGTCGAGGTGAAAGCGCAGCGCCTCTTCGAGCAGGCGGCCCATGTAGGGGTCCGAGGCGTGCACTTCGTCGACGACCAGGAGCTGTCGCAAGAGCGACGTTGCGCGCAGGTGCGCGTGGTCGACGGTGAGCGTCGAGAGCAGCACCTGATCGACGGTGCCCACGGCGATGGCCGCGGCGAGAAAGCGCTTGGGGTGCTCCGCGGCCCACGCGCGGTGGCGAAACTCGGGGGCGCGCTGCGAGCGATCCGTGTCGTCCTTCCAGAGCACTTCGAAGTGTTCGAGGCGCGTGCCCTTCGCGTCGTCGACGGCGAGGTAGCCGGGCACGGCGAGCACCACGGGCGGGCGCGTGGCCTCGTCGGGAAACGCGCGCGCGACGAGCTTCGTGAGCCGCTCGTGAATCTGCGTCGCCGCGGTGCGCGTCGGCAGGGCGAAGTACATCCCGTCGACGGCGCCCGCGTGAAACAGCATGAGAAAGCGCATGAGCGCCGCCTCGGTCTTGCCCGACCCGGTCTCCGACTCGAGGAGCGTGAGGCTGCTCGCGGCAGGTAGCGGGAGCCCGAGGGTCTTCGCCTGCGCATCGTGGGGCTGCGGTCGCCCGGTGACGGCGGTGAAACCCGGCGCACTCGGCCCCATCGCGCGACGATCGACGTCGGCGTCGAGGTGCATCGCGCGCAGCGCATCTCCCGCGGCGCGACGCGCAAACGCGATGCGGTCGTCGAGGGTGTCGGCGAAGGGAAAGAAATCGCGGCTCGATCCCATCCAGTCGGCGAGCATCACGAGTCCGCTGAAGGCGTGCGCGAACGCGGCGCTCTTCGGCAGCGGCACACCGCCGTCGCTCCACGCGAGCGGAAACCACCGTCGTGTCGCCTCGACGAGCTCACGCATTCCTGCGAAGGGGTCGAGGCCCTTCACGGTCACCCACCGATCGGGCTCGTTGGAGACGCTGCTGCCTGTGTAGGCCACAGGCCGTCCGTGGTGCCCCACGGCGGCGAACAGAAGCCTGAGCGTCGTATCGCGCGCGGCCCCCCACGCGGTGATTGCGGCGAGGGGCAGCGCGGCCAGCAGGCTTCGGCGCTCGACGCCCTGCGCGCGCGGATCGAAGAGCACCATGAGCTCGCGGACATGGCCCGCGCGCGGTTGGGCCCCGGGACGCCCCTTGTTTTGAAAGTGCTGGTTGAACTTGCCGAGGTCGTGCAGCGCGACGAGCACGGAGAGCCGCGCGATCAGCACTTCGTCGAGGGCGCTCAGGCCTCCGAGTTGCGCGAGCCGCCGACCCAAGAGCGTGCTTCGTAGGAGCGCCTCGGCGCACGCGGCGACGTCGGCGCAATGGTCTCGCAACGGGTGCCACGCGATGACAACGCCATCGCGCTCTTCAAGCTTGCCCCAGAACCCTACCGGTGGCCCCAACATGCGCGCGACGCTATCGACCGCGCGGACGATCGTCCACATTCTTCACGCGAGCGATGACGTAACTTGTCACCGCCCGTGCGGGCTTCGTTGTTGGCGTCGACACGCCCGTCAGAATCGAAGAACGGCGCGTATCCGAGGGACGTTGGGAGGTCGCCGCGCCGTCATACGCGAGCAGACCGTTCGAGGTGTGTAGGAAGGCGCCCGGTGCACGCCGGGATTCGGGGGCGTCGGCACCCTCAGCCCGGGCTCGTGGCGCGACGTCCTCACGGCCGTCGGCTGTGATCGGAGCGGTGGCGAGCGCTGCAATCGTGAGCGCGTGGCGGTTGGTGGAGGTGTACGCGCAGCGCGCGAAACGTTCAGGAGCCCCTTCGCGGGGCGACCTCTTACGTAAAGCCCGGGCTGAGGGGGCGAAACGCCCCCGAATCCCGGCGTGCACCGGGCGCCTTCCTACACCCCTCGAACGGTCTGGCTGTACGCGAGCGGCGCTGCCCGGCGCGGTGTTTCGCGTGCTGCTCCCGCTGGCGTAGCGGCGCCCGTGGAAGGCGAATGACGCCGAGGTGGCGCGAGCGGGGGGAGACCACTGGGGGGGCGTTCAGGACGACGCGCCGTGGTAGTTTCGCGGCATGTCCTCTCGACGCGCGAACGTGAAGACGCAGGGCCCCTTTCATCCGTCGCAGTTGCAGGTCGGCGGAGACTACGAGCTCTCGAACGGTCACCCGGTCTACTGCGCGCCCACGGGCGGTGACGGCGGCGGGCCCAACCTGCGCGGCGGGTTCGTGCTCGACACCGATCCGCTCGCGGCCAACGCGGGCGTCGACCTGGGGATGCAGCTCGGCGCCCTCACGATGCGCGCGCCCGACATCGCCGTGGGAGCCTTCGCCGAGAAGCGCGGCTGGGTGCAGGGCGCCCTCCCGCTCGCGGTCGAGTACGCCGGCAGCGGCCAGGACGAGGACGACCTTCAGGAGCGCGTCGAAGACCTCCTCGCGCACGGGGTCACGTACGTCTGGGTCGTGCGCCTCGTCGGACCGCGGCGCGTCGAGGTGCACGAGCGCGGCAAGGTCATGCGCACCGTTCTGCCGGGCGAGTCTCTCACAGCGCCCGGTGTGCTTCAGAACCCCGTCCCTGTCGCCGCCCTCTACGATCGCGACGCCGCCCACGAGGTGGCGCTCGCCAACCTCCTCCAGCGACGGGGCTACGCCAACCTCGACGCCGTCCGCAGCGAGGGCATCGAGAAGGGCATCGAGAAGGGCATCGAGAAGGGCATCGAGGAGGGCATCGACCACGTCGTCGGCGCGTTGGAGCGCCAGTTCGTCCGCCGCCTCGCCCGGCCGCTCGCCGAGGCCGAACGCGCGACGCTGCGCACGCGCCTGCAGGCCGATGGTTCCGAGCAGATCGGCGACCTCGTGCTCGACCTCACGCCCGAGGCCCTCGCCGACTGGCTCCGCGTGCCCTGACGACCGCTCCAATGCCGCGCGCACCCTCCTGCGGAGCACGCGCGTCGAGCTCTTTCCGTGGCCTGGCCTCCCGCTCCGCCCTCACGCGCGCCGCGCGCCGCGGAACGTGACGCGGCGACGCGCTCGCGTTCACCTTCGAAGCTG
>CAISKJ010000239.1 GCA_903885885.1 uncultured delta proteobacterium | reverse complement strand
GCGCCTGCGGCCGCGTGTGCCTCGCCGCGCAGTCGTGCGTGGGCGGCTCGTGCGCGTGCCCCGGCACCACCACCCTCTGCGGCTCCGTGTGCGCCAACGTCAGCTCCGACGCCGCCAACTGCGGCGCGTGCGGCAACGTGTGCCCCGCGGGCCAGCCCTGCCTCGCCGGCGTGTGCGCGTGCCCCTCGGGCCAGCGCTACTGCTCCGGTCGCTGCTCGGACACTTCGAGCGACGCGAGCAACTGCGGCGCGTGCGGCGTCACGTGCGGCCCCTCGCAGGTGTGCACCGCGGGCGCGTGCACCTGCCCCGCGGGCAGCGTCACCTGCGGCACCACCTGCGTGAACACCGCCACCGATTCGAACAACTGCGGCGCCTGCGGCACGCGCTGCCCCGCGGGCACCACCTGCACCGCGGGGCGCTGCGCGTGCCCCACGGGCCTCACCCTCTGCGGCACCACGTGCGTCAACACCGCCACCGACCGTAACAACTGCGGCGCGTGCAGCACCGTCTGCACCTCGACGCAGAGCTGCACGGCGGGCGCGTGCGTGTGCTCGCTCACCTGCGCGAGCGCGCCGTCGCCCGACGGCGTCACGTGCGGCACCACCATCCCCAACCCCTGCGGCGCGGGCGCCTCGTGCGGCGTCGGGCGCCGCTGCCCCACGGGGCAGGCCTGCGACGCGGCCATCAACGCGTGCCGCTGCGTGCCCTCGTGCCCCGCGTCGGCCACGTGCAACCAGACCGACGGCTGCGGCGGCTACTGCCCGGGCACCTGCCCCTCGGGCAGCACGTGCAGCCGCAGCACCAACCCCGCGACGCCGACGCAGTACCAGTGCGCGCCGTCGTCGTGCCCCGGCGGCTGCGCCTGCGGCATGATCTGCGTCTCGGGCTCCTGCGCCGCCCTCTGCGGCCGCGGCCAGACCCTCTGCGGCTGCGGCCAGTGCTGCGCCAGCGGAGAGAGCTGCATCGGCACCACCTGCGTCCCGCTGCCCCCCTGACCCGCCGCGCCCCGCCGCGCCCCCGTCGGGCCGCCCGTCGTTCTCGCCGCGGCCCTTCTTTCAAGAGATTTTCGGCGAAATGTTGGCGCGCGTGAGGTAGCGTGCGGGGCACCTCATGCGCGCATGGCTCCGTACGCTCTCGGCCGCGCTCCCCCTCGCTGCGTGCGTCGGCGAGGCCCCGGCCCCGACGGCCCCCGACGCGGCCTCCGATGCAGCCGTCGCACCTGCGTCCGACGCGGCCTCCGATGCGGTCCTCGACGGCGCCGTCGACGCGGCGAGCGGCCGCGACGGCGGCCCCCTGCTCGTGCGCGCGCAGTGCGCGACGGGCGCGGCGCCGGGGCCCTCGCCGCTGCGTCGCCTCACGCACGTCGAGTACGACCGCACGGTGCGCGACCTCCTGGGCACCGCGATGCGCCCCGCGAGCGCCTTCGACGCGCAGCTCCGCGAGGGCACGCTCGACACCGACGTGAGCAACCTCACGGTGTCGCCCTCGCTCCTCGCGCGCTACCTCGACGCGGCCGACGCCCTCGCCGTCGAGGCCACGGCCAGCGCCGCCGCGCTCGTGCGGCTCATGGGCTGCAACCCCGCGATGGGCGTCGAGGCCGCGTGCGTCGACACCTTCGTGACGGGCTTCGCGACGCGCGCCTACCGCCGCCCGCCGAGCGCCGACGAGCGCGTGGCGCTGCGCGCGCGCTTCGACGCG
>CAISKJ010000238.1 GCA_903885885.1 uncultured delta proteobacterium | reverse complement strand
CTGCAAGCAGTTCTCGGAGAGATGAGACCAGCGGTCGGGACCCCGACCGCAGGCGTCTGCGACCCGGACCCTGACCGCTGGTCTCATCTCGCCAGGAGCTCTTGTTTTTTCGACACGCGGAGCGCACGCCTGACGCATGGGCAACGCGCATGAGTCCAGGTGGTGGAGCCGCCGCACGTTTGGGGGCGCTAATCTTGGGGACGCACGTCGCACCGCGCGGCTGGTAGCGATGGGGGCCTGCGCCGCGGCGCATCCGGATGGACGAGTGTCCCACGCGATCCGCGGCGCGGCCGACCGGCAGGCGGCCTACGACTTCCTCGAGAGCGACGCGGGGTCGCATCGCGCAATCGTCTCTGCGATGGGCGAAGCCACGGCCCGGTCGTGTCGAGGGCTCGATCAGGTCCTGGTGCCTGTCGATGCCACCGCGCTGAGTTTGTTGGACGAGTACGACGACCCGGCGCGCGCCAAGGACTTCGGCCTCGTGGGCTCCGCGCGTGACGGTGTGCGCGGCGTGCACGTGGTGAGCGCGCTGGTGCTCTCCCCCCAGGGAGTCGTACAGGGGCTCGGCGACATGCGCTGGTGGGCGCGCGGGCTTCGACCTCAGCGGCGCAGCCGCGCCAGGCGCGAGCGCGTGCCGCTCGCACAGACGGAGTTGGGGCGGTGGGCCGAGGCGATTGAAGCCACGCGCGAACGGCTTCAGGCCCACGCTTGCGGCGTCACGCCGTGGTTTCACCTCGACCGCGGCGGCGATAGCTGGCGGTTGATGGCGTGGCTGCACGAGGGCCAGTACCGCTTCACGGTGCGCGCGCGCGCCGATCGCAATGTGCGTGTCGCCTCGGCGCGCGTGGCCTCCTCACGCCGTGCGCTGCGCAGCAAGGCCCCCGTCGAGCCCGCCAAGACGGCACTGCGTCGGCACCCTTGTCTGGGCACGATGAAGGTCACGGTGCAGCCGCGCGATGATCGCCCCGCGCGCGAGGCGTCGCTTCAGGTGCGCGCCGCGCGGTTGACGCTGATGCTCCGGAACCCGTGCGCGTGGCAGCCGATCCCGGTGCCCGTGTGGGCCGTGTGGGCGCGCGAGACGGGCCGACTGCCGCGCGGGGCCGAGCGGATCGAGTGGCTGCTGTGGACGACGGAGCCGGTGGGCGGCCTGACGGACGCGGCGCGCGTGGTAGGCAACTACGTGTTGAGGTGGCGAATTGAGTCGTGGCACCGCGCCTGGAAAAGCGACTGCAACGCGGAGCGAATGGAGCTGCATTCGGTGGAAGCCGTCGCGCGTTGGGGCAGCATCCTCGGTGCCGTGGCTGCGCGAATCGAACGCCTCAAACAGCTCGCCCGCACCGAGCCCGACCTGCCCGCCGCAACCGAACTGAGCGTCTACGAGGTGCGCGCACTCGTGACGCTCAAACGCATGGAGGCGCGCAAGACCGAGACGATCGAAGACAGCCCCACGCTGGGACGCGCCGTGCGATGGCTCGCCGACCTCGGCGGCTACGACGGTCGACCAGCCACACGACCGCCGGGCGCCACCGTCCTCGCACGAGGACTCCAGAACGTCATGCTCATCGCCAAAGTGCTGGAATCCATGGACCACGAGAAGAGATGAGACCAGCGCTCAGAAGCGGAGTTACAGGCGCCTGGAAGTGGCGCGAGGTTGCTCAGCGCACGAGGTGGGGTCTACGCGCGCTTGGCGCGCAGCGCGGCCTGCGCGGCGGCGAGGCGCGCGATGGGGACGCGGTAGGGCGAGCAGCTCACGTAGTCCATCCCCTCGTCGTGACAGAACGCTACCGAGGCGGGGTCGCCGCCGTGCTCGCCGCAGATGCCCAGACCCAGCTCGGGACGGGTTGCGCGGCCATCGGTAGCAGCCATCTTGACCAGCTTGCCG
>CAISKJ010000237.1 GCA_903885885.1 uncultured delta proteobacterium | reverse complement strand
GCTCGGCCGTGTCGACGTTGGAGGGTCGGTGCAGTGTGACGAGCGCGTAGTGCTTCGCGGCGAACCCGAAGCGCTTCGGCACCGCGAGGGCGCGCGCGCGCGGGAGCTCGTAGGCCACCGAGTCGATCATCACGTTGCCGACGAACCGCACCCGCGCGGGGTCGACGCCCTCGCGCGCGAGGTGCTCGTTGCCGCTGGGCTCGCTCGTGAGAAGCAGGTCGGCCACCGAGTCGGTGACGAGGCGGTTGATCTCTTCGGGCATCGTGCGATCGAAGGAGCGCAGGCCCGCCTCGACGTGGGCCACCTTCACGCCGAGCTTCACCGCGGCGAGCGTGCAGGCCATCGTCGAGTTGACGTCGCCTACCACCACCACGCCGCGCGGCAGCACGGGCTGCGCCACGAGCCACTCTTCGAAGGCCGCGAGCACCTTGGCGGTCTGCGCGCCGTGGGCGCCGGAGCCCACGTTGAGGTGCACGTCGGGCGACGGGATGCCGAGCTCGTCGAAGAAGACGTCGCTCATGGCCGCGTCGTAGTGCTGGCCCGTGTGCACGAGCACGCGCTCGAAGGGCGCCCGCGCGGCCGTCATCGCGCGCAGCATGGGCGCCACCTTCATGAAGTTGGGCCGCGCCCCGGCCACGAACACCACCCGCTGCGTCGTCATTCGCGCGACTCCTTCACGTTCTCGATCATTCCGTCTTCGATGCGAAACCGTACGTTGCACGAGGCCGATCGGACGTTCCACACGCCCGCATTCTGCGCGACGTGGGCCGCACCCTCACCCATCACCGTCACCATCACAAGCGGGCACGCGCCGCGCCGCTCGACCGCCAGGGACGGTGTGGGCTCGCGGTGCCCGTACTCGCGCGAGATCCAGCCGCGCGGTGGGTCTTCGTCGCCGTACGCAACATCGCCCGCCAGGGGGGCCCCGCGCTCATCGAAGGTGGCGACCTCGAAGGGCCCCGACGGGAGCTCAATCGTGAGGGCTGCGCGCGCGGCGTCGTAGGTGTGCGAGAAGCGCCCCGCGAGCCACTGGAGTCGGGCCGCGTGGGCCCCCTCGCCTGTCACGCGGTCGACCACCACGAGGAGGCCGTCTTTCACCAGCAGCACCGCGCGCCGGTGCACGCAGCCGCCGGGGTGCCGCGCGTAGCCGTCGTGCTCGCCCGCGGCGAGCGCCCACGTGGGGTGGTCTTCGAAGCGCAGGAGGCGCGCGGTGGTCCAGTAGAGAAACTTGAACTGCCGCCAGTGGAGCATCTGGTCGCGGCCGTCGACGGTGACCGTGTTGTGGCTCGCCGTGCGAATGAAGTGGTCGAGCCACTTGCGCTCGCCGTTGTAGAGGTACGTGCCGCCGTCGACGAGCGCGTTGTGCCCGCGCCACCACACGTCGAGGTGGAGCATGTCGATCTGCCCGAAGCGATCGCGCACGGTGCCGCAGCGGAGGGCCGCGAAGGTGCTCGGGTCGCGCCCGCGCAGCGCGTGAAAGCCCGTGTCGGCGAAGCTCACCGAGCGACGCGCGGGCGCGCGCAGGGGCGCGTCGAGCGCGTCGGCGCCGAGGAGCCACGCGGCCTCTTCGTCGTGCGGCCCCGCGGGGTAGATGCGCTCCGCCCGCGTGAGGAGGCTCACGGCCTGGAGCGTGGGGCGAAAGTCGGCGAAGTCGGACGTGGAGAGCACGCGCGGCATCGAGCCGTCGTTGGAGCCGTAGTTGGGCAGCGCGCCGCTCCGGGGCTCTTGCATCGCGACGAGAAAGTCGAGCGAGCGCTCCATCGCGGCGCGCCACGGCGCGGGGATCGACGCCCCTTCGCGTTGCCGCATGCGCGACGCGAGGAGGTAATCGTGGAGCACCGTGCGGTGATAGTTGTGCGCGAGGTTGAGGTAGGCCCCGTCGCGGTAGAACTGCCGCACCGACTGCTCGTCGAGGAGCGCGAGGCCGAGGGCGCGCCAGCGATCGGCGTCGGGCCCGGGCGGCGCGATCGTCGAGAAGAGGTAGAGCCCGAGGGCCTCGGCGATGAGGTGGTTGTTGTAGACCGCGCGGCGGGCGTACTCGAGCTCGCGCTCGGTGTGGTGCGCGGCCTCCCACGCGTGCCGCGCGATGGCCCGCGTGAGCGGCGCCACGTCGTGGCCGAGGGCGCGAAACACGTGGGCCGCGAAGCACCAGGCGGCGACGCGGATCTCGAGCTCCTGACTCGAGAACCAGTGGAGCCCGCGGGGGTGGGGCGTGGCCGCGAGAAAGCCCTCGACCTGCGCGGTCACCGCCTCCAAGAGGCGCGCGGATTCGCCCGGGAAGAAGGCCGCGGCGCGCGCCATGCGATACGCCTGAGGAAAGCGCGCGGGCTCCCAGGTGAGCTTGGGGTCGCCGATCTGCGCGAGGCCGCGGAGCGCCGTGGACCAGTGCTCCGACGCGCTCCAGCGGGCGCCGCTGATGGGATGAAGGTACCAGTCTAACGGGTGACCGAAGTCATAGTGGTCGCGGTGGAAGCAGAGCACCGCGCCGCGCGCCTCGCGGTCGGCGTCGTCGCGCAGGGCGTCGAGCGCGTCGGGGCGCATGCGCGGGGCCACGGCGCGCGCCACCGCGGCGGGGTCGCCGAAGGGCAGCGCGTCGAGCCAGCGAAGGTCAGCGCGCGGAGGCATCGCGGGGATGGGCCGCTCGAGGCGCTCGGTGGCGCGGGTGCGCATGCGCAGCTCGTGGCGCACGCGAAAGAGGGTGCCCGAGAGGCCGAGCTCGCGGAGCTCTTGCACGGTGTCGCGGAGGCCCATCGGCTCAGCCCTCGCGG
>CAISKJ010000236.1 GCA_903885885.1 uncultured delta proteobacterium | reverse complement strand
GGGCGTGTCAACCTGCGCCGACGCTTGCAGTCACGCGGGACGTTCGGGACGCTGCCGCGAAGCGGCTTCGTTCAACTCACCATTACGCGTGGTGATGGCGCAGGGGGGGCTATCGGGCCTTCACGATGGGGCGATTGGAGGCCCTATCCGCCCCACCGCCCCGAGGAGCGCGACGCCCAGCGCGATCGGCACCAGGAGGTCGAAGCGAAACCGCCGTGACTCGTCGGGCGTCAGCGGGTGCGCGAGGTGCGGCGCGCTCGTCGGCGAGGAGAAGACGTCGTCGGGCCTGCGCGGTGCGGGTTCGTAGGGGTGCACGGCGCGAGCCTATCGCGGCGGCGCGGTCGTGACGAATCGCGGGGCGCGGTTCACGGGCGTAGATCACACTTGAGACCACCTCGAGCGTCGTGTGATCGTCCGTGCCCGATGAGCGACACATCGATCCCCGCGCTGATCGGAGAGGAGACCCCCTGCCGCGTCGTCCTCGAGGCCTCGAGCGTCACGGTGCGAGCGTGGACCGAGGGGACCCTCCGCGCCCTCGACCCCATCCCCGGTGAGGGGAGCCCGCGCCACCGCGTGCGCATCGAGGTCCCGTCGGGCGCGGTGGGCTTCGAACTCACCCTCGGCGCCCGCATGGCGCCGCCCTTCAGCGTCGGCGACCGCGTGCGCGTCAGGGCCCTGAGCGCGCCGACCGCGACGGGGCAACAGGAGATCGTGGCGGTGCTCGTCGACGGGCAGACGCGGCTCTTCGAAGGCCCCCTCGACGTGGCCTCGGAGCTGCCCGATTTCACCTTCGCGCGCGCCGATTCCATGCTCGACCCCTCGACCGGGTCGCCGCGCTGCGCGGTCCACCTCCATCGCGGCGAGCGAGTCGCGCGGCTCGGCGGGAGCGAGGGCTTCCGCGTGCTCGAGGCGACCGACGGCCGCTGGCTCGTCTCGGGGGGACACTCCGAGGGCCCCTACGGGTACTCGGTCTTCAGCGTATGCAAGCTCGTCGCGAACGGGGTCCCCGCGGCGCCGGGCCTCGCCCGCCCCGACGACGATCGGAGCGTCGAGGTCGAGCGCGTCGACGGCCCCATCTCCGTGCGCCTCGCGTCGCCGATGCCGACGGGCGCCGCCGAGGGCGTCGCGCTGCGAGTCACGGCCGTGGAGGTCCCCGACGCGCACGCGTCGACGACGTGGCGCGTGACGCTCTCCCCCTCGGGGTGGCGCGCGATGCTCGGCCTCGCGAAGCCCGTCGCCGTGATCGTGTCGCTCCCCCGCGGCTTCGCGCTGCCGCTGGCGGTCGGCGACGAGGTGACGCTCCGCGCGCTCCAGGCCGTCGCGGGGAACCACCCGCGCCGATGCGTCGAGGTGCGCGCCGCGGGGCGCACCGTGCTCCTCGACGGCGACGGCGATTTTTTGCGCGGGCTCGCCGACGTCGCGGTGCGGGCCGGGCCCTGCATCGACATGGGTACGTCGCGCGGCGGCGCGGCGCCGCGGATGCGCGGCATGATGCGCGTCGAGGTGTCGGGCGCCGCGGGGTACAGCGACGACGCCCAGCGCCCGCGCTCGCTCGAGACCTCGACAGGGACGGCGCTCTTCGCGGGCGAGTGGACGCGGTACGGCTCGGGCAACCTCCCCCCCGGCGCCGCGGGGAATGAGCGCGTGACGCTCGCCCGCCTGCGCTGACCTGCGCGACCCCAGAGGACCGATGAGAGAGGAACAACGATGACGCAGCTGCTGTGCGTGGGTGACAAGGTCTTGTGGCGTGGCGCGTTCGGCACCGAGGGCCCGCGCGTCGCCGTGGTGGTCTCGATCGAGCTGTGCGACGAGCCCCACGGCAAGTACGGCCGACGCGTCCCCGAGGTCGAATGGGACCTGCGCGAGCGCCTCAACGTCACGCTCGACAACAGCCACTGGGCCTACGGCGATCAGCTCGAGCCCTTCGTCGGCCCCGTGGAGTTCACCGCGACGGTGGGGCGGTGGCCGGAGGGCGGGAGAGACCGGGTCTTCGACGCCCTCGCGGCGTGGGCCTACGAGGACGAGGGCTTCTCGCGCGGACCGGTCCTGGTCGACTTTCTCGGCGACGGACGTGAGAAGCCGATCCGCGCGACCGCGTACTCCACCGTGCGCTCGATCCGCCGCGAGCGCGCGTGGGCGACGGAGGCCGAGGGCCGCCTGCGGAAGCGAGTCGAGGCGGTGGGCGGCGACGACGTTCGCCTCGAGGTCAGGTACTTGTAGGCGGCGCTCGCGTTGGCGCGTCGCACGCTGCGCGAACTCGACCTCGGAGCCTCGGTCTCAGCGCTCCTTCCAGTCGCCCACCACGCTATGATCGACGTATGAGCTCCGCTGCCCCCCAACGCCCGCTCGACCTCGACGAGATGTTCACCGAGCTGCGCGCGCTCAAGCCCGTGCGCGACCCGCTCCAGGAGTGGATGGCCGCGCACGCGGACGAGCTTGCGCCGCTGGTCGGGCAGCGCGTCGCGATCGACCCCGCGCGGGGCATGCTCGCATCAGGCTCGACGCTCGAGGACGTCCATCGCCAGCTCGCGGCAGCGGGCCTCATGGACGATCAGGCCACGATGGCAAAGGGGGCGTCGTACTGTCGAAGTTGACCAAACTCACCATTACGCGTGGTGATGGCGCAGGGGGGGCTATCGGGCCTTCACGATGGGGGCGATTGGAGGCCCGGCTCATGATCCCTTCGAGGTGACGGGGCCAAGCAGGCGCCCAAGGAACCCGAGGACGTCATGCCGGAAGTTGTGCATGCCCTGATAGAACGCGAGGTAGAGGTCGAG
>CAISKJ010000235.1 GCA_903885885.1 uncultured delta proteobacterium | reverse complement strand
GTGGCCGACGTCGACCGCGCCAAGGAGCTGCTCATCGCGCGCAACGACACGCACCTCGACAGCCTCGCCGAGCGCCTGCGCGACCCGCGGGTGCGAAGGGTCATCGGCCCGATGCTCACGGGCGAATCATTGGGCGACATCGCCGCCGACGACCGTCAGTTCGTGGTCGATCTGGGCCTCGTGCGACGGAGCAGCGAGGGCGGCCTCGTGGTGGCCAACCCCATCTACCGCGAGGTGCTGCCCCGAGCGCTCGCGCAGGGGCCGCAAGACTCGTTGCCGCGCATCGCGCCGACGTGGCTCGACGCCCGCGGTGCGCTCGACGCAACACGGCTGCTCGAGGCCTTTCTCGCGTTCTGGCGCCAGCACGGCGAGCCGCTGCTGCGCGCCGCGCCCTACGCCGAAGTGGCCGCGCAGCTGGTGCTCATGGCCTTTCTGCACCGCGTGGTGAACGGCACGGGCACGCTCGAGCGCGAGTACGCCATCGGCAGCGGGCGCATCGACCTGTGCCTGCGCTACGGGAGCGTCACGCTCGGCATCGAGCTCAAGGTGTGGCGCCAGGGGCAGCGCAACCCGCTCGCCGAGGGGCTCGCGCAGCTCGACGCGTACCTCGCGGGCCTCGGGCTCACCACGGGCTGGCTGGTGATCTTCGACCAGCGCGAGGGCCTCGCGCCCATGTCCGAGCGCACGAGCAGCGAAGGGGCGACGACGCCCGGCGGCCGCGCGGTCACCGTCGTGCGCGCGTGACAGATATAGCCCGTGCTGTGCGCTGCGTTCACCACGTGCGGTGTCGGCGTTCTCCACGTGTGGCAGAGCGACGTGTAGAGTCGCCGCCACGGTGCGCCGCCCATGACCCGCTTCTTCAACACCGCCGGCCCCTGCCGCCCTGAGCGGCACTACATGCTCCCGCCCGAGCGGCGCTTGCCCGAGGTGCGCGGGCTCGTGGCGCAGGAGTCGTACTTCGTGCTCCACGCGCCGCGGCAGGTGGGCAAGACCACGGCGCTGCGATCGCTCGCCGAGTCGCTCACGCGCGAGGGGCGTTTCGCAGCGGTCCTCGTGTCGATGGAGACCGGCGCGCCCTTCTCCGACGACATCGGCGCGGCCGAGAGCGCCGTGCTCGCGGGGTGGCGTCGCACGGCCGAGGCTCAGCTCCCCGCGGAACTCCTGCCGCCTCCGTGGCCCGACGCGCCGCCGGGCGCCCGCGTGGGCGGCGCGCTCGCGGCGTGGGCGCGCGCGTGCCCCCGCCCGCTGGTGCTCTTCCTCGACGAGATCGACGCGCTGCGCGACCAGGCGCTCCTGTCGGTGCTTCGGCAGCTTCGCGCGGGCTACGACAACCGCCCCCGGGCGTTCCCCGCGTCGCTCGCGCTCATCGGGCTCCGCGACGTGCGCGACTACAAGGTCGCCTCGGGCGGCAGCGAGCGCCTCCACACCGCGTCGCCCTTCAACGTGATGTCTGACTCGCTCACGATGCGCGAGTTCACCGCCGACGAGGTGGGTGAGCTCTACGCCCAACACACGGCCGAGACGGGGCAGGCCTTCGCGCCCGCGGCGCTCGCGCGGGTGTTCGAACTCACGGAGGGTCAGCCGTGGCTGGTCAACGCGCTCGCGGCGGGGCTCACCGAAGCGCTCGTGCCCGATCGCGCGCAGACCATCACCGTGGCCGACGTCGACCGCGCCAAGGAGCTGCTCATCGCGCGCAACGACACGCACCTCGACAGCCTCGCCGAGCGCCTGCGCGACCCGCGGGTGCGAAGGGTCATCGGCCCGATGCTCACGGGCGAATCATTGGGCGACATC
>CAISKJ010000234.1 GCA_903885885.1 uncultured delta proteobacterium | reverse complement strand
GGCCGCACGTGCACCACCGACACGGGCATCTGCGTCGAGACGTCGTGCATGGGCGTCGACTGCCCCGCGGGCCAGCGCTGCTCGGGCGGCATGTGCGTCGGCATCTGCGACGGGGTCACGTGCCCCCACGCGCAGATCTGCCGCGCGGGCCGCTGCGTGAACCCCTGCGAGGGCGTCACCTGCAACGCGATGGAGGTCTGCGACCCGGGCCCCGGCCCCCGCGCGGGCCTGTGCGTTCCGGGCTGCCAGTGCACCCCGTGTGCGGAGGGCCAGATGTGCCAGCCCGACGGCTACTGCGCGGCCGACGACTGCGCCGGCATCACCTGCCCCACGGGCACCTACTGCCGCGGCGGCATGTGCCGCGACTCGTGCGAGACGGGCCCCGACACGCGCCTCTGCCCCAGCGGCGAGACGTGCACCATGGGCGAGTGCGTGCCGCAGGCGATGGCGCCGCGCGACGCGGGCGTGGCCGACGCCGCGGCCGACGGCGGCACGCGCCCCGACGCGGGCCGCCCCGACGCGGCCACGAGCGACACCGGGCTCCCGGCGCGCGACGCGACCACCGCCGACGCCGACGACACGCCCATCTCGCTCCCGCCCACCTCGCGCGGCTGCCAGTGCAGCACCGAGGGCACCCGCGCCGACCCGCGATGGGTCGCCGCCGCCCTCGCCCTCGGCGCTGTGGTCGTCACGCGCCGCCGCCGTCGCCGCTAACGCCCCCCGGGCGGGGAGTGCTAACCAAGCGCCCCCGCCTATGCCCCCCGACACGCAAAGCCCCAACGCAGAGCCCGTCGCGACGATCCGGTTTCCGCCCGAGCTCCCCATCTCGTCGCGCGTGGCCGACATCGCCGCGGCCATCGAGAAGCACCAGGTGGTGATCGTCGCGGGCGCCACGGGCTCGGGCAAGACCACGCAGCTCCCCAAGATCGCCCTCTCCATCGGGCGCGGTGCGAAGAAGCTCATCGGCGTGACGCAGCCGCGGCGCATCGCGGCCACCAGCGTCGCGACGCGCGTCGCCAAGGAGATGGGCACCGCCCTCGGCGCCGACGTGGGCTACCAGATTCGCTTCGAAGATCGCACGGGCCCGCGCACCGCGATCAAGTTCATGACCGATGGCATTCTCCTCGCGGAGATCCACGGCGACCCGCTCCTGCGGCGCTACGACACGCTCATTATCGACGAGGCGCACGAGCGCAGCCTCACGATTGATTTTCTCCTCGGGTGGGTGAAGCGCCTCCTCCCGCGGCGCCCCGACCTCAAGGTGATCGTGAGCTCGGCCACGCTCGAGACCGAGCGCTTCTCCGAGTTCTTTCACGGCGCGCCGGTGCTCCAGGTCGAGGGGCGCACCTACCCCGTCGACGTGCTCTACGAAGTTCCCGCCGAAGACGTCGACATGGCCGACGCGGTGGCCAACGCCGTCGTCGACGTGACCTCCCTCGACCCGCACGGCGACCTGCTGGTGTTTCTCCCGGGCGAGCGCGAGATCCGCGAGGCCGAGAACGCCCTCAACGCGCGCAACCTCCGCAACACCGTGGTGCAGCCGCTCTACGCGCGCCTCTCGGCCGCCGACCAGAGCAAGGTGTGGGCGTCCATTCCGCAGCGCCGGGTGATCCTCGCCACCAACGTGGCCGAGACGTCGGTCACCATTCCGGGCATTGTGTATGTGATCGACACGGGCGTCGCGCGCCTCTCGCGCTACGACCCGCGCTCGGGCACCACGCGCCTGCAGATCGAGGCCATTTCGCGCGCCAGCGCCGACCAGCGCAAGGGCCGCTGCGGCCGCGTGCGCGAGGGCGTGTGCGTGCGCCTCTACGACGAGCAGAGCTTCGCCGCGCGACCGGCCTTCACCGACCCCGAGATCAAGCGCACGGGCCTCGCGGGCGTGATCCTTCGGATGAAGTCCCTCGACCTCGGCGACGTGGAGGATTTCCCCTTCCTCGACCCGCCGCAGCCGCGCTCCATCACCGAGGGGTACCGCGTGCTCGAGGAGCTCGGCGCCATCGACGCGACGCGCGCGCTCACGCCGCTGGGCAAGCAGCTCGCACGCTTTCCCGTCGACCCGCGCATCGCGCGGATGATCCTCGCGGGCGCCGAGCGCGGCTGCCTCGACGACGTGCTGGTGATCGCCGCGGCGCTCAACCTCCAAGATCCGCGCGAGCGGCCGCGCGAGCTGCAGCAGAAGGCCGACGAGCTGCACCGGCGCTTTCGCGACGAGCGCTCCGACTTCGCGGGCATGCTCAAGCTCTGGGACTTTGTGCGCGAGGCCGAGGCGAAGGGCACCTCGAACCTGCGCCGCGCGTGCAAAGACAACTTTCTCTCGTTCTTGCGCGTGCGCGAGTGGAAGGACATTCACCGTCAGCTCGTCGAGGTGGTGCGCGAGCTCAAGCTCGGCGCGCACCGGCCCGCGCCCAAGAAGGCGGTGAAGAACGACGACGCGCCCATGGACGACGCGCTGCACATCGCGCTGCTCACGGGCCTGCTCTCCAAGGTGGGCACGTGGCACACGCAGAACCGTATTTATATGGGCTCGCGCGAGACGCGCTTCGCGGTGCACCCCTCGTCGGCGCTCGCCAAGAAGACGGCCCCGTGGGTGATGGCCTTCGAGCTCGTGGAGACGGCGCAGCTCTTCGCGCGCACGGTGGCGCGCATCGAGCCCGAGTGGCTCCTCGAGGCGGCGCCGCACCTGGTGAAGAAGAGCTACTCCGACCCGCACTGGTCCGAGCGCGCCGCGCGCGCGTCGGTGCGTGAGAGCGCCACGCTCTTCGGGCTGCAGATCTTCAAGGATCGCAGCGTTGACTACGCCACGGTGTCGCCCGCGCAGGCGCGCCTGATGTTTCTCGACCACGCCCTCGTGCGCGGAGAGTTCAAGACGCGCGGCGTGTTTCAAGAGAAGAACCGCGAGG
>CAISKJ010000233.1 GCA_903885885.1 uncultured delta proteobacterium | reverse complement strand
GTGTTACCGCTCCCGTCGATGAACGCTCGCTCCCTGCTTCTGCTCACCCTGTGCCTCGCGAGCGCGGCGTGCTCGTCGACCCATGCAACGGGCGCTGGCCACGTGGCCTCGGCGCCCTTCACGCCCGACCTCGCGGCCTTCTTCGACGACGCGGTCGACTACGTCGAGAACGTCGAAGACCTCGGCGGCCGCGTGGCCTCCGACTGGCGCCGCCAGATCGACGGGCTCGCGCAGAACTCCGACGTGATCACCGTGGTGCGCGTCGAGACCGTGACCTCGGGCTCCGAGTCGTCGTCGTCGGGCTCGATGCGCCTCACCACGGTGTCGTCGCGCGACCCCCTCCGCGGCACGGTTCCCGAAGACCGCCGCATCGACCTCCGCGTGTCCGAGGGCGAGGTCGGGTACAACACCGTGCGCAACAGCTCGACGCGCCTGCAGTCGCGCGAGTGGCTCATGTTCGTGCGCTGGTACGACGACGCCGACGGCCAGGTGCGCCCCCACTGGCACCTCACGCCCGCGACGCCCGCGGCCATTCAACGCGCGCAAGACGCCATCGGGTACATCGACCCCAACGCGCCGCGCGAGCAGGTCGTGCGCCCCACGAGCAAGTAGCGCGCGGCCCCCCGGGCGCCGTCACCGGGCCGCGAGGTGCGCGGTGAACGTGACGATGCCGCCGGAGCCCGCGGCGTCGATCGTCTGCGACGCGAAGCGGTTGCCCACGCACTGGGCCACCGACGGGTCGCCGGTGTTCTCGTCGGCGGGGCGGGTGATCACCACGCGCCCGTTGGACTGCACGATCGCGAGCACGGTGACCGTCTGCGCCGTCGCGACGCGGCAGCGGTCCATCGCGGGGGTGGCCGCGCGCAGCGCGCGTTCGACCCCGTCGGGCGCCATGAGGCCCACCACGCGCGGCTCGTCGACCGCGACGCCCACGCCGGGCGCCATCGCCGCGGGCGCGGGCGTCGCCTCGGGCGTGCCCATGGGCACCATCTGCGGCGTCTGCGCCGGAGGGCTGGTCGCCGGCACCATCTGCTGCGCCGGTGTAGGAAGCGGGGTCATGTGCGGGCCCTGACGATCGTCCTGGGACGGGTCTGATGAGCCCGTGGCGAAGTAGCCCGCGGCGATGGAGCCCACGCAGCACAGGCCCGCGAGCGCGGCGATGACGCCGCCCACGACGAGGGCCGTGCGCGAGCGACGCGGCGGCTGCGGCGGCGCGAAGGCCGTCGGCGCCGACGGGGCCGCGAGGGCGCCCCAGTGCGAGGGCGTGGCCATCGAGGGGAGCGCCGCCGCGGGCGCGGCGTAGGCCGTCGCGGGCGTGGCGGTCGTCGAGGGGAGGGCCGTGACGGGCGGCGCGTTGTGGGCGTTGGAGGGCGCCCAGCCGTTGTGCCCGGAGCCCTGCGGCGCTGTGGGAAACGCGTGCCCCCCGCCGAGCGAGCGGCGGAGCGCGTCGGCGAACTCGGCGGCCGACTGCCAGCGCCCGGAGGGCTCGCGCGCCATCGCGCGGTCGACCACTTCGATGATGGCACCGGGGAGGTCGGGGGCCACGTCGCGCAGCGGCGTCGGGGGCACCGTGCAGGCCTTTACGATGAGCTCGGCGGTGTTCGAACCGTCGTAGGGGAGGCGCCCCGAGAGCATCTCGTACACCATGACCCCGGTGGCGTAGATGTCGACGCGGCGGTCGACCTCCTTGGGGTTCATGATCTGCTCGGGGGCCATGTAGATGGGCGTGCCGATGACGGCGCCGGTCTGCGTGATGTTCTGCTGCGCGCCCGACGGGTCGGCGATCTTGCTGATGCCGAAGTCGAGCACCGTGACGAACTCGGGCACCGCGGGGTCGGGCGTCTTGCGCACGAACACGTTGGCGGGCTTCATGTCGCGGTGAATGATGCCGGCGGCGTGGGCAGCCCCGAGGCCGTCGAGCATCTGCTGCGCGAGGGCCACCACGCGCTGCGGCGTGAGACGCCGCTCGCGGCGCAGGAGCGTGTCGAGCCCCTCGCCGTCGAGGAGTTCCATCACGAGGAAGGGGCGACCGTCGGCGGTGACGTCGCAGTCGTGCACGCGGATGATGTGCGGGTTGCCGATGGCCGCCGCCGCGCGGGCCTCGCGCAGAAAGCGCTCGATCATGTCGCCGCGGCGCGCGAACTCGGGGTGCAGGAGCTTCACCGCCACGGGCTGGTTGAGCATCACGTGGCGCGCGCGGTACACGGCCCCCATGCCGCCGTCGCCGAGGAGGCGCTCGACCTCGTAGCGCGCGAGGCGCGTGCCGCAGGGGCCGCCGAGCAGGCTCTGGCCCGTGCGCGGACAGGCGGTGTTCTCGGCCGGGTGCTGGTCGCCGCAGGCGGTGCAGAGCGTCATCGGGGCCCGCGCAGTCTCCCACGAAACGCCCCTCCCCGGCGCCCCGGAAGCGCAGCGCGCGCGGGCGTGCGGGGCGCGTCGTCGGCGGTTCCGCGCGGAGGCCGCGGATGGTAGAGATCGTCGCGATGACGGCCGAACGAATCTTCGCCCCCGAGCTTGTCGAGCGCGCCGACGGGCCGCTCATTCACGTTCACCTCGGGGCCGACGGGGGGCCCCGTGGGGGCCACGGCGGCGCGACGCCTGCGCGCGCCTCGCGACCGCGTGTGGCGGGTGATCAGCGACCTCGACGGCATGGCCGCCCGCGTGCCCATGATGCAGAAGATTCAGCGCGACGGGCCCTTCGCCACGGTGCATTTGCGCTTCGGCCTGTCGCTCTTCTCGGCCAACTTCGCCTTCAAGGTTCAGCGCATCGACGACTCGAACCGCGCGATCACCCTGCGCTACGTCGAGGGCGAGCCGCGCGACCTCACCATTCGCCAGGAGATCGTCGAGGCCTCGTCGCCCGAGCACTCGCTGCTCTACACGTCGATTCACTTCGACGTGTTCTCCGTGGGCTTTCTCGCGAAGTTCTTTTTGAAGCACCACCCCGAGATTCGCTACGGGGTGTTTCCCGGCGCGGCCTTCGCCCTGTCGGACTCGGTGCGCAAGGTCGTCGAGGCCTGATCGCCCGCGGGCGCCCTAGAACACGCTCGCCACGATGTCGTCGGCGAGGAGCCACCGCCCCTGCGGGATGCGCAGCACGGCGCCCTCGTCGATCACGTTGCCCCGCGCCACCTGCTTCGCGAGCTGCGCCTCGCGCCCCGCCCGCGGGTCGATGCCCGCGCGCCGCTTCCACGCCGCGAGGTCGGTGCCCTCGGCCGTGCGCATGCCGAGCAGGAGCGCCTCGCGCACCCGCGTCGCCGGGTCGAGCGCCTCGGTCTCGCCGGGCGGGAGCTCGCCGCGCTCGAGGGCCGCGAGGTAGCCCGGCACGTCGTGGGCGTTGCGCCATCGTTCGGCCACGAACGATCCGTCGTTGCGCGGTACGCAGCCCACGGCGCCCGCGCCGAGGCCGAGGTACGCCTCGCCGCGCCAGTACGAAAGGTTGTGCTCCGAACCGCACCCGGGGCGCGCGTAGTTGGACACCTCGTAGTGCGCGAGGCCCAGCGCGCCGAAGGTGTGCTCGAGGGCCTCGTAGAGGTCGGCCACGTCGTCGTCGGGGAGCCGCGGGAGCCTGCCCTTGCGCGCGAGCTCGCCGAAGCGCGTGCTCGGCTCGATGGTGAGCGCGTAGGCCGACACGTGCTCGACGCCCGCGTCGACGAGGGTGCGCGCGTCGTCGACGAGCTCGTCGCGGCGCTGCTCGTGGAGCCCGAACATGAGGTCGGCGCTGACGCGCAGGCCCCCCGCGGCCACGGCGGCGCGCACGGCGGTGAGGGCGCCGTCGGCGTCGTGGAGGCGGCCGAGGTAGCGCAGGTGCCGGTCGCGCAGCGACTGCACGCCGAGCGAGAGGCGCGTGACGCCGCGGTCGCGCAGGGCCGACGCGCGCTCGCGGTCGATGGAGGTGGGGTTGCACTCGACGGTGACCTCGCCCACGGGGCCGCGGTCGGTGACGGCGCGCACCACGGCGGCGAGCGCGTCGCGCTGCCACAGGCTCGGCGTGCCGCCGCCGAAGAAGAGCGAGATGGGCGCGAGGGGGGCGCCCATCGCGGCCTCGCGGAGCTCGAGCTCGCGCACCACGGCGCGCGCGTAGGCCTCGTGGGGGATGCGCGCGGGCGAAATGGCCTCGGTGGCGAAGTCGCAATACGGGCACCGCTGGAGGCACCACGGGACGTGCACGTACACTGCGGCTCTCGCGGCGCTCACGACGCATCCTCTAGCACGGCGGCGCGCGAAGCCCGTAGCATCGGCCGCGCCGAAGGCGCCGATGATTCGAATCGTTCTGCGAGAGCTGATGCTGACCGCCGCGTGCACGGTGCTCGTGACCGTGACGTCGTTCGCGGCGCTCGACGCGCTGGGCGACCGCGACTGGTTCGACGCCGCGCGCTACGCGCCCGCGCTGGGCCTCGACGCGCGCGGGGCGGCCACGGGCGAGCTCCCCCTCGCGTGGAACGCCGTGGTCGCCGACGCCCGCGCGCGCACCCACGCCGACCTCGACGCGCTCGCGAAGGACCACGCGCGCCCCGCGGCCGAGGGTCGCCTCGCGCGCCGCGGCTCGGCGGCGCTGCCCGTGGTGATGATGCGCCTCCCGCGGCTCACGCCCGACGCGCGCCTCGCGGCCCTGCGGGTGCTCTCGGGGTGGTCGCGCGGCCTCACGGGCGCCGAGGTGTCGCCGGTGCCCGCGCGCGCGGGCGACGACCGCGACGCCATCACCTGGTGGGACCGCTTCTACTCGGCGCGCCTCCTCGATTTTCGACCGGGCTACACCGCGCGCCAGGCCGAGCGCCTCGCGGCGCACGACAGCCGCAACGCCGTCGAGCGCGTGTCGCGCCTGGGCACCTACGCCCTGCCCGCGCTGGTGCAGACGCTCACCGTTACCCACGACCGCGCGGGGGCGGCGCGCGTGGCGGGGATGCTCTCGGACCTCACGGGCGTGTCGCTGCGCCTCGCGCCCGACGCGTCGCCCGTCGAGGTGACCCGCGTCGTCGAGGGCTGGAAGGCCTTCTGGTTCGCGCGCCACCTCGAGTACGAGACGCTCTCTCCGTGGCGCCTCACGCTCGGCCACGTGACCGAGACCCGCTACGGCCACTGGGTCGCGCGCGCGCTCCGCGGCCGCTTCGGCGTGAGCCGCGTCACCGGCCGCCCCGTGTCGCTCGAGCTGCGCGAGCGCCTGCCCCTGAGCTCGCTCACGTCGGGCCGCGGCGGCCTCACGGCGCGGGGAGGTGCGGGATCGGAGGGTGGGGACACTGGGGACGGGCTCTACGTGCACCTGCCGCCTACCACGGCCCTCCAGTGCCTCATGACCCTCCT
>CAISKJ010000232.1 GCA_903885885.1 uncultured delta proteobacterium | reverse complement strand
CGAAGACGACGTTGTACTCTTCGAAGAGGCCAACGTCTTCGACGACGCCGACTTCGGCGGCGGCGGCGACGGTGCGACGAAGAGCGACGCGACGGGCGACGCGACGGGCGACGCGACGGGCGACGCGACGGGCGACGCGACGGGCGACGACGCGACGGGCGACGACGGCGGCGCGATGGACGCCGTGAGCGACGGCGGCGCGAGCGCCCCGGGCGACGCGAGCGCGCGCGACGCGGCCGCCACCGACGGCGGCGCGGCGACGATGTGCGTCGGCTCGGCCTCGGGGCAGTCGAGCCTGTGGACCTGCACCGCCGACCTCTCGGCGCGCCAGCGATGCCTCACGAACCGCGTCGAGACCGAGGCCTGCGCGCGCCCCTGCGTGCGGCACGCCGCGGGCGTCAACGACACCTGCGCCGACGCGCCGCCGCCCTCGTGCCGACGCACCGCGGGGCCCTTCACGTGGTCGTGCGACGGCCCCGTGGCAGGCCAGCACTGCGTGCCGATCACCGAGGGCGCCGACCCCGACGGGTGGTCGAACAACTACCTCTGCTCGCCCACCGACCTCGGCGTGCAGTGGTCGAGCGCGGGGCCCATCGCCGGCATGCGCTGCACGGCCGTCACCGAGGGCTCCGAGCCCGCCGCGCACGGGTGGCGCGACAACTATGTCTGCGTGCCCACAAGCAGCGCGTACACCTTTCTCTGGGCCGGCGGCGGCCCCATCGCGGGGCGCACCTGCCTGCAGTGGAACGAGCCCGCCGACCCCCACGCGTGGGGCGACAATCACCTCTGCTGGGTGAGCGCGCCGCGGCCCGCGTTCGCGTTCCCTACGCCCATCGAGCACGTGGTGGTGATCATCAAGGAGAACCACACCTTCGACTCGATGTTCATGAACTTTCCCAACGCCGCGAGCGCCACGACGGCGCTGCGCTCCAGCGGGCGCCGGGTGCGGCGGCCGCGGGCGCCCGACGGCGCTTTTCCCTCGGACATTTCGCACAGCCACAACGCCGCGCAGCTCGTGCTGCACAACGGCGCGATGGACCGCTTCGACATCAACTCCGCGCGCACCTCGAGCACGCACGACCCCATGCTGGCGTTCTCGTACTACGACGAGCGCCAGCTCCCGAACTACTGGCAGTACGCGCGCAACTTCGTGCTCTGCGACCATTTCTTCAGCGCGCTGCTGGGCCCGAGCAACCCCGGGCACTTCGCCCTGTGGACGGCGCAGACCCCGCAGGTGGCGAACCCTCAGTGCGTGGGCGACGGGTGCGCCAACGGCGGCGGCTGCTTCTCGCCGCGCAGCACCACCATCGCCACGATGAACCCCACCACGTGCACGGTGCGCCAGGGCGCCTACCCCTGCTTCGACGTGCCCACCGTGGTCGACCACCTCCCGTCGAGCCTCTCGTGGCGCGTGTACTCATCGCCCAACGCGCGGGGCGTCTTCTCGCCGCCCATCGACGAGGCGCGCTCGGTCACCCGCGACCGCGCCGCGTTCAACCGACACAACGGCGACGTGCGCTCCATCGTGGCCGACATTCGCGCGGGGCGCCTCGCCAACGTCACCTACCTGCACGTCGGCGGCGCCATCGGCGAGCACCCGCCGCGCGCCATGTGCCCGGGCGAGAACTTCACCGTCGAGGTCGTCAACGCCCTCATGCAGAGCCCCTTCTGGCAGAGCACGGCGGTGGTGTTCACCTACGACGACTGGGGCGGCTTCTACGACCACGTGCGCCCCACGATGGAGCGCTGCGGCAACGGCGACCACGCGCACCTGGGCTTTCGCCTGCCGCTCATCGTGATCTCGCCGTACACGCGCCGCTCCCACGACCCCGCGAACCCCTTCGTGTTTCACGGTCGCACCGAGCAGGCCTCGGTGCCCCGGCTCATCGAAGACCTCTTTCGCCTCCCGCGCATGAGCGCCACCGACCGCGACGCGCGCGACGGCCGCGCGGGGAGCCTCCTGGGCGTGTTCGATTTCACGCACCCCGATTTCAACCCGCTGCTGCTCCCGACGCGCGCCTGCCCGCGGTGAGCGCGCTCAGCGCGCGCCGTCGTCGCTCGCGTCGGTCGCCACGCTCGCCTCGGGGAGTTGGCCCCGCGCGGTGATCCAAGCGCGCACGCACTCGACCTCGGCGGCGCTGAGCGCCGGCGCCCGCAGGGGCATTCGATCGCCGCAGGGGGGCTCGGCGAAGAGCTTCAGGAGCAGCAGGCTGCCGTCGGGGTCGAAGGGGTCGGCGAGGGGAAGCCCCGCGCACCGGGTGGAGCGCCCGCCGATCACGCGCCCGGCCACGCCGGGCGAGCGGAGGTCGAGGCCCGCGGCCCGCGCGATCGGGTCGTGGCAGCCCGCGGTGGCGCAGCGCGGCGCGAAGAGGTCGGCGGTGACCGAGAGAGCGACGGGGCACTTCGGCGTGACGGGCGCGGTGGCGTCGAGGCGCGCGGCGACGTAGGGCGCCGGGTCGCCGAGGAGGCCCGGGCAGCCCGTGCCGAGCAGCGCCGCGAGCGCGAGGAGGGCGCCGCGCGCGCTCATCGACGGAGCGCCGCGGAGAGGGTGAGCGACGCGAACTCGTCGAGGAGGCCGCCCGCGATCCAGCGGTCGCCGGGAGAGGGGTTCATCGCGAGGAAATACCTTCGGTACGAGGCGACGGCGCGGAGCTCGACGGCCCCGCCGACAGCCCACGCAGCGCCGCCGCGGAGCTCGACGGAGGCGCCCGAGGCGTTGGGAAACAACCGCTCGGCGAGGTCGCCGAAGCGCAGCGGGAGGGCCCCCGTCGCGCCGATCGAGAGCGCGAGGCGCCGCGAGGCGCGAAAGCGCGCGTCGACGTCGACGGTGAGCGACTCGTAGGTGACCCCGGGGACGCCCGGATCGAAGGCGTCGTCGGGGTCGGCGCGGGTGACCGCAAACGCCCGACGCTCGTAGCCGACGCCCACCGTGAGCGCGTGCGCGCCGAGGGGGACGCGCCCCAGAAGGCCGCCGCGGAGGTCGTACGCGCGCGTGTCGAGCGAGCGCCCCCGCGCGTCGGTCGAGTCGAGCCCGAAGGCCACACCGCCGCTCGCGTACACGCCGAGGTGCGCGGGCCACGCGGCCGTTGCGTGCGCCGCAGGGAACCACTGCAGGTCGAGCGCGACGTAGGGCCCCACGGGGAGGGTGTAGTCGCGCTGCTCGCCGAAGAGGTCGTCGCGCCAGCGGAGGGCGCGGTGCGTGAGGCGCAGCCCCAGGGAGGCCTCGAAGGCGACGGGGCGAACGGGCGCAGGCGGCGCGGGAGTCGGCGGCGCAGGCGCCTCGACGGGCGTGTCGCTGAAGGGGTCGACGCCCTGCGCGACCGCGCGCGACGCGAGCAGCGTGAGGCCGAGGGCGCAGCGGGCGCCGAGGTTGCGCGCGGAGCGGGAGTGGTGCGCGCGACCCCGCACAGACATTGGGCGGATACAATGCGCGCGCCCCGCGGCTGTCAAGCGCGGAGGGGCGCCGTCGCCGGGCGGGCGGAGCGGCGCATCGAAACCATGACGCTGCGGGCGAAAGGAACTAGTGTCCGCTGCGCAAGGAAACCCCTTCGACCATGGCGATCGAACTCTCCGCCCGGCGGCCTGACTGTGATGTGCTCATCCTCGGCGGCGGGGTGAACGGCACCGGCCTCGCGCGCGACCTCGCGATGCGCGGCGTGCGGGTGCTCCTCGTCGAGCGCAACGACCTCGCCTTCGGCGCCAGCGGCAACTCGTCGGGGATGATTCACGGCGGCCCGCGGTACCTCACCACGCACCCCGAGGTGACCCGCTCGTCGTGCCTCGACTCGGGGTACATCCAGCACATCGCGCCGCACATGATCTTTCGCATCCCCTTCCTCATGCCGGTGTACGGCCGCGGGGCGAAGGCGCGCATGTGGCTCGACGCGTACGACGCGTTCTTCTCGGTGTACGACGACTTTCAGCCCCTCAAGCGCGGCCGTCGGCACACGCGCCTCACGGCCGACGAGTCGGAGCTGGCCGTGCCCGGCCTCAACCCCGAGAAGCTCTGGGGCGCCGTCACCTTCGACGAGTGGGGCATCAACGGCGCGCGCCTCTGCAACGCCAACGCGCTCGACGCCCGCGAGCGCGGCGCCACCGTGCTCGTGCACACCACCGCCGAGAAGATCCTCGTCGAGAACGGCGCCGTGGTGGGGGCCCGCGTGCGCGACACCCTCACGGGCGTAGCGGCCACGTACACCGCCCGCGTGGTGGTCAACGCCACGGGCGCGTGGGGCCCCATCACGGCGGCCCTCGCGGGCCTCGAGGGGCGCGTCAAGGTGCGCCCGGGCAAGGGCATTCACCTCGTGCTTGATCGCCCCGTCACCGACGTGGGCGTGATGTGCAACGCCATCGACGGGCGCCAGATCTTCATCGAGCCCTGGGGCAACACCTGCCTCATCGGCACCACCGACGACGACACCTACGCCGACCTCGACAACCTCCCCGTGACCACCGACGAGGTGCGCTACCTCCTCGAGGGCGTCGAGACCGTGCTCCCCCGCGTGCGCGAGGCCCGCATCGTGGGCACCACCGTGGCCGCGCGCCCCACCCTCTACGCCTACGGCCCCACCGAAGACGCCCTCTCGCGCGAGCACGAGATCGTCGACCACACGCGCGACGGCGCGAAGGGCCTCTACTCCCTGCTCGGCGGCAAGCTCGCGAGCTACCGGCTCTTCGCCGAAGAGGCCGCCGACGTGGTGGCCCGCGACCTCGGCGTCGACGCCCGCTGCGGCACGCACAACACCCCGCTCCCCGGCGGCGACCGCGTGCCCGACGCCGCCCGCCTCGCCGCGCGCTTCGGCATCACCGCCTACGCCGCCGCGCGGCTCATCAGCCGTCACGGATCGCGCGCCGAGCCGATGCTGGGCGACGGCGGCAAGCGCGGAGCCGTCACCGTGTGCACCTCCGAGCCCGTGCTGGCCTGCGAGGTTCGCTACGCCGTCAAGGTCGAGGGCGCGCGCACGCTCCACGACGTGGCGCGCCGCACCAACCTCGCCTACGGCCCCTGCGGCGGGAGCGAGTGCGCCCTCGCCGCGGCCGTGATCGCGGGCGACGAGCTCGGGTGGAGCGCCTCCGAGGTGCGCGCCCAGGCGGCCGACCTCATGCGCGCGCGGCGATGCTCGCGGCTGCCCGCCATCGGGGCCTCGCAGGCGCGCGCCGAGGGTGTGGTCGACGCCGCCCTGCGCTCCCTCGGAAGGGCCGTGACGGCGTGAACCCCATCGAGACCGACGTGCTGGTGATCGGCGCCGGCGCCGCGGGCATCGCCGCCGCGCGCAGCGCCCACGAGGCGGGCGCCAGGGTGTCGCTCGTCTCGCTCGCGGGGGGCGCCACGGCGCTCTCGAGCGGCGTCGCGTGGGGCCACGCGCGCGACCCCTTCGCGCAGTGGGCCACGGGCGACGCGTTTCGCCTCGGCGGGCGCTACGTCACGGTGGCCGGGTGGGTCATCGCCAACGCGCAGGGCGCGCTCGCGTCGCTCCTCGACCTCGGCGCGGTCACGGGCATGGTGGGCGTGGTCGACCTCGCCACGCACCCCTCGTGGTCGGCGAAGCTCATCGCCGAGACGCTCGGCGCCCGCATCGTGAGCGCGCCCTTCGCGCCCGACGGAGAGACCTTCCGCGAGACGGCCGCGCGCTTCGACACCGACGGCATCGCTGAGGGCGTGGCGGCCGAGCTGCGCGCGTCGTGCGAGGGCCTCGGGGCGGTGCTCTTTCCGCCGGTGTTGGGCCTGCGCCGCGACGATGTGGCCGCGCGCATGACGGCGGTGCTCGGCGTGCCGGTG
>CAISKJ010000231.1 GCA_903885885.1 uncultured delta proteobacterium | reverse complement strand
CCGAGGCCCTGCGACCACCGCGCGAAGAGGTTGAAGAAGTTCGACCCCGAGTACACGCCGAACTGCGCGCCCACCACGTAGCCCGAGTCGCTCGGCATGAGCACGCGGTCGCCGCGGTCGTTGAGCTGGCGCACGCCCTCGGCCATGACGTGGTACTCGCCGTAGAGCGAGAGCTTCATGCCCGAGCGCGCGGTGCGCCCGGCCATCCACCACGTGGCCTTGGCGGCGGTGATGATGCGCGGGCGGTCGAGGAGGAGCGCCGTGGCGCCGCCGAAGCCGTCGCGCCCCGTCACCGCGATGGTCTGCAGCTGGTAGGGGTCGTCGAGGCGGTTCATGCCCACGGCGGCCTGCAGCGTGACCGCGTCGCCCACGTCGAAGCGCGCGCCGGCGCCCACCATGTTGAGGTTGTCGAGGGGCCACCAGTTGAGCAGGTACACGTCGTCGCCGCGGTACATGCGCGAGCCCGCCCACAGCGACAGCGACGGGTGCAGCGCGCCCTGCTCTTCGACGTAGAGGTTGCGCACGGCGAAGGTGCCGTCGAAGCTGCCCGTGAAGTGAAAGAGGTTCTCGTTGGCGGCGAGGGTCACCACGGCGCGCCAGCGCGTCTGCCGCAGGCGCCAGTCGTAGTTGAACTGCACCTCCATGTACGGCGGCAGGTCGAGGCGCGGGCCGAAGGCGGTGATGTTGGCCGGTCGCCCGGTGCGCCCGCGCAGGTCGCTCGCGATGCCCACGCGGCCGTACGACCCGAAGGAGAAGCCCGTCGTGGGGCGCTCTTCGGGCATCTCGGCCGACGGTGCGGGCGCGGCGGGGGGGGTGGTGGCGTTGTCGGTGCCCGGCGACGCGGCGGCCACCTCGGCGCCCGGCGAGGGCGACGGGGCGCCGGGCGGCAACGGGGGCCGCGCGGTGGGGTCGACGGGCTGCGCCCACGCGGCGCTGGCGGTCACGAGCGAGGCGAGCGAGACGGCGAGCGGCGAGAGGCGCACGAGGCGGGACGCTACGCGATTTGCACGCCGAAATGCACGCGCAACGCACCGCCCGCGCAACACCCTCTCAGGTGACGGCGCGCTCGCCGTCGAGCTCCTCGAGCTGCACGGTGCACAGGCCCGAGCGCTCGGCCTTGACGGCCACCACCTTGAGCTGCGTCCCGGGGGCGAGGAGGTACTCCTCTTCGCCCGAGAAGGCCGAGAAGGCGCGGATGCCGACGGCGCGCGCGGGCTTCACTTCGAAGAGCGTGCGCTTGCCTTTGGCGCCCAGAAACGAGTGGGCCACCGAGAGCTTCGCCGTGCACGACGACACGCCCCACCACGTCACGGTAGACCCGACGGGGTACTGCCCGCGCAGGTCGACGCCGACGCCGCGCCAGAGGGTGCCGTCGTAGCGGGTCATCTTGTCGAGGGCCGTGAGCAGCAGCCGCAGGTACGGGTGCAACGGCGCCGTCTTCGTGCGATCGGGGTCGCGCAGCGCGGCGTTGACGTGGCGGTAGAAGCCCGAGTCGCAGGTGTAGAGGTACACGGCCGCGGCCTCGTGGGCGTCGAGGGCGCTCGCTCCCTTCGCGAGGGCGCGCTGCGCGAAGGTGAGGGCCTGCGTGGCGAAGTGCCCGAGGCCCTGGATGCCCTCGGCGAGGGGCGCCACCGCGTCGGCGAAGGGGAGCACCGGCGCAGCGCGCACGCCCGTGATGGGCGCGAGCACCGCGCGCACCTCGTCCTTCACCTCCTGGAGGCGCTCGAGGTACTGCTTGTGAAGGTCCATCGTGTGGGCGATGAAGTCGCCCATGCGGTCGGCGTCTGCGGGGGCCGCGCCCGTCTCCGACGACTTGTTCCACCCTACGCTGGGGAGCCAGTCGACGTCGCTCCCGCCCACCGCGCGCAGGGCCTTGTTTACATCACCGAAGTGATCGCCGTCGCAGAAGATGTCGCCCTGCGCCGCAGGGTTGGGGTGATCGATGTGCCTCACCTGCACCGCGGGATACTTCTTCTGCATCCGCTCGACGGCGCTTCGAAGAGACTTCGCCGCGGTGCCCCACCACGCGAACACCACGCCCCGATGCTCCGCGGGCGCCTTCTGCTTGGCCTTGAGAATCTCTTCGACGATGGCCTCGACCACGGGGCGCCAGAAGGCCGTGTGGCGCGCGATGGCGTCGGCGTCGGCGCGCGTGCCGTCGGCGCTCGCGGTGAGGGCCGCGTTGAGCAGCAGCACCCCCTGCGCGAGCATCGCCTGAAACCACTCGGGCGGCTGCACGGCGGTGTTCTTCGCGAGCAGCGCGCGAATGTCGGCGATGGGCGTCGCCTTGGGGATCTTGTACTTGTTCATCGCCGCCGCCTTGATGATGCAGCGGATGCTCGTCACCTTGCCAAACTGGCTGTCTTTCCAGTGGTTGAAGGCGTTGTCGAACATGGCGATGCCCGTCGCCGACTCGACGCGCGGATACGGGTTCTGCCCGAAGATCACCACCTTCCACTTCTCGGGCGGATTGGGCTTGAGCGCCTGAAAGGTGAGCTCGCGAACAGGTACGATGTTACTATCGCGCGATGGTCCGATAAACTCAGCCGCGTTGGGGCGCGCCTCGATCACGGGCTTGAGCAGCGGGAGCCACGGCTCGCCGCCGCCCGCGAAGAGCGCGTCGAGCGCGAGGCCCGCGTTGCTCGCCGTCGCCGCGGCCGCGCCGCCGAGGCGACGGATGCGCCCCTTCACCCGGTAGAAGGTGTGGTGCGCGCCAGGCTCGAGCGCGTCGACCACGTAGTGAACGCCCTCTTCGCGCACGGCCCGCGGGAGCAGCACCTTGAGCCCCGCGTCGTAGCCCGACGAGGTGACCTTCACCACGAGCTTTCCGCCTTCGCGCGCGCAGGTGAGGGCGACGCCCCCGTCGGCGCTCGCGGCCACCTCGAGGCCCTTCGCCGACCCGCCCGCGGAGCCGCGCGCGGCGAGGTCGGCGCGGCTGCGCGTGCGGCCCTGATAAGACTGGTCGCGGAGGATCTTGCGGGTGTTCACGTCGAGGCGGCCGCGGTCGAGCGCGTCGGCGAAGTACTCGAGCTGCGACACCTCTTCGGCGATCTCGTACTCCTCGTCCATCGCCCGCGCGCGCTGGTCGGCGGCCTCTTGCCGGAGCACCTGCGCGGCGGCCTTCGTGTCGCCCGCGTCGGAGCGCAGCACCGCGCGCTCCTTGGCGAGCGCCACGCGCACGCGGCTCACGCTGCGGGCGAGGTTGGGGTCCGGCGCCTCGGGCGCGCTGCCGAAGGGCGCGCTCACCGTGAGCGACGCGCGCGTGCGCTTCGCCTTCGCGAGCGCGGGCGTGTAGGCGTACTCCACGTCGACGAGGGGCTCCGCAGACTGGCTCGCTTCGTGTGCCCACACCGCGAGGGTGACCACCACGTGGCGGTCTTCGCCGCCGTACACGTCGCCGAGGTCGAGCGACACGGAGCCGTCCGACGCGGGCGGCCCCACGCGCACGTCGTGGACCTCGCGCACCGTCACCCCGGGCCGCGGGCGCAGCGTGACCACCACCGACTGCGCGTCGATGGCCGTCAGGCTCTCGCCCTCGATGAGAAACACCTGCGTCGCGTCGTCGGGGGTCTCGATGTAGTAGAAATTCCCCCGCGCCGCGTCGGCCATGCCGATCAGAAGGTCTTCTTGAAAGGCGTTTCCGAAGCCCAGGGTGGTGGTGACAACGCCCGCCTCGGCCTGCGCGGCCGACTCGGCGATGAGCTTCGCGGGGTCGGTGACCCCGACGTTGGCCTGACCGTCGGTGAGCAGAAGCACCCTGCGCACGGCGTCGCCGGCCACCCCCTTCGCGAGCGAGCACCCGAGCTCCCACCCGCCGTGGAGGTTGGTGGCGCCGCCCGGGTGCACCGCGCGAATCTTCTTGATGATGGCGTCGGGGTCGGTGACCCGCTGCTGCGCCACGATCGTGTCGACGCGGTTGTCGTAGACCACCACCGAGAGGGTGTCGGTGGGCGCGAGCTGCCGCACGAGGAGCCCCGCGGCCTCGGTGGCGTGCTTGAGCGGCGCGCCCGCCATGGAGCCCGACCGATCGATCACCACGCTCAGCGCGAGGGGCCTCCGATCGGCGCGCCGCGCCACGGTGTAGTCGGCCCGAAAGGTGAGCAGCAGGTCGACCACCGCGTCGCTGCCCGCGGGCAGAACGGGCTGCGTGAGTCCGTACGTCAGGTCCATGCACGCAGCTGTAACGAAGGCCCAAGGGACCTGTCGAGGCCCCCTCAACCCCTATCGTGACAGACTATGACCGTGTCGGGAGAGGGTGCGCGCTCAGCGCGCGGGCTGCAGGAGCACGCTGTTGCTCATGGCGCCGACGAGGTTCCACGCGTGGCCCTCGGCGCGCGCGGCGGTCTCGCGGTAGCTCGACACGCGGAGGCGCGCGTCGGCGGCGCGGAGGTTGGCGCGGTCGAGGAGCGCGGCCTCGATGCGAACGGTGCCGTTGATGCGCGGGGTACACACGATGG
>CAISKJ010000230.1 GCA_903885885.1 uncultured delta proteobacterium | reverse complement strand
GGCGATGGGCGCGCGCGCCCGCATGCGCCGGGTGGCGGGCGCGACGGTGCTCGCGGGGTGGCTCCTCGGCCTCGCGTCCATCGCGGTGCTGCCGGCGCTCACGGCGCCCATCGCGGTGGCCGCCATGGTCGTCGCCATCGGCGCGATGGCGTGGGGCCTGTGGCGCGCGCAGGTCGACACCGTGTGGCGCGACGTGGTGTGCCGCCGCGACGGCCTCACCATCCAGACCGGGAGCGCCGTGGTCGAGCTGCCGCGCGCGGCGCTCGCCGAGGGCGTCGTGCGGCAGAGCGCGCTCTCGTGGCAGCTCCGCGTGACGACGCGCGACGGCACGCGCTACGACATCGACACGCCCGACGGCGACACGGCGCAGCGCTGGCTCGAGGCGCTCGGCCTCGACGCGAGCGCGCGGGCGGCGCGGGTGGTCACCAACCGCCCGCTGATGCAGGGCATCGTCGCGTACTTCGTGGGCGGGCTCTTCGCGACGCCGCTCATGGCCGTGACGATCCTGTTTACGACGCTCTTCCGCCGCGAGGATCAGCCGAGCATCACCCTCGCGATGACGTACCTCGCGATGCTCCCCGCGTACTGGTTCGCGGCGCGCTCGGTGGGCCACGTCGACATCACCATCGGCGCCGACGGCGTGTACGCCGGGCGCGGGTGGTGGCGCAGCTTCGTGCCCATCTACGGCATCCGCTCCGTCGACGTGTCGTCGCTCAACGCCGAGACCGTCGCGCTGCGCCTGCAGTCTGGCGAGGTGCGCAGCTTCCGCCTCGAGACGCGCGGCGACGCCCTCGCCGTCGTGAACCGCGTCCGCGCGGTGCTCGCGCTGCACCAGATGGGCCTCCCCGACGCGCTGCAGCGCGCGCTGTCGGCGCAGGGGCCCACCACCGCCGAGGCGTGGCGCGACGCCTTCGTCGACGCCGTGCGCGGCGCGACCTACCGCGACGTGTCGCTGTCGCTCGACGACCTCACGCGCGTGCTGTCGGCGCCGATGGTGACGCCCGCGCAGCGCCTCGGCGCCGCGATGGCGATGCGCGCCCTCGACGGCAGCGCGCCCGTCACGCGCGTGCGCGTCGCCGTCGAGCTCGTGGCCGACCCTACGATGCAGCGCGCGCTCGAGGTCGCCGCGGAGAACGTGCGCACCGAGACGGCGCGCGCGAAGGCTTCGTGAAGGCCTGGTCGTCGAAGCGCGCACGGGTGAGCACGCCGTCTGCGCCGTCGTCGTGCGCCGCTCAGCGCCGCGCGCCGAGGGCGAACACGCGCGAGAAGGCGAAGCTGAAGTTCCACTGCCAGCGCGTGCCGCGGTACACGAGGCCGACGGACTGCACGTCGTCGAAGGTCTTGGCGGCGAAGGTGAGCCCCGCGGTGTCGACGCGGAGGTTGGTGGCCGTCGGCGCGGCGATGCGCGCCCAGCGGCGCCCGACCTCGCTCGACCCCGAGAACTGCTGCAGCCGAAACGCCCCGTCGCCCAGAAAGCGATCGGTGAAGGCCGCCTCGGAGACGTACCAGGCGTCGCCCGTGGCGTCGCGGTTTACCACCACGAAGCGGAGCTCGTTGGTGCCGTCGCCCACGAGGCTCGCGAGGTCGACCTGGAGCGTGCTCGCGGTCGCGGCGGCCTCAAAGGCGAAGCGCCCCGTGGGGCCCGGCGCGCCGAACTGATCGCGGCGCCACAGGAGCACCGCTTCGAAGGCCGAGGGGCCCGTGAAGTCGCCCGACCAGCTCACAAACTGCCGCTGGCGCAGCCCCGTCCACACGTTGAGGTTGGGCGCGCCCACGCGCGTGGTGCTCGCGATGGCCGAGGCGCACCAGCCGCCGTAGAAGTTCTGCGGGCTCGTGGGCG
>CAISKJ010000229.1 GCA_903885885.1 uncultured delta proteobacterium | reverse complement strand
CTGCAGCCACTACACAGGCCTCAAGAACCCCAACGGCTACGGCCTCTGCCGCACGTACTGCCAGGCCGACGCCGACTGCGCGCCAGGCTCGGCCTCGACCAGCGTCACCCCGCGCTGCGTGCTCGGCCAGTGCTCGCTCTTCTGCCGCGCAGGCTCGACGTGCCCGCGCGACACGCAGTGCCTCCCCTGGGCCTCCGCGGCGCTCGCCAGCGCCAACCCCGGCTTCACGGGCCTCTGCCAGTAGTTCGCGGCGCCGGTACCCATCGCCCGCGACGATGCACTATGCTCGCGCGCATGGCGCACGACAGCGATCGCCCCTCGGCGGGGCATCAACACGGATGTGATCACGACTGCCAGACCTGCGGGGCCGCTCCGGTCTCGGGCCTGGCCGCATGCCCCTTCTGCCGCGCCGCCTACGCGGGCACCACACCGGGCGTCACCTGCCCGGGCTGCACGGGCGTCAACCTCCAGGGCCGTACCCTGTGCGCGCAGTGCAACGGGTCGCTCACGCGCAACTGCGTGTTCTGCAATGCCGCTTCGCTGCTCAACCTCCCGCAGTGCAGCCGCTGCCACGAGGCCTTCGCGGGCGCCGAGGAGCGCAAGCGCGCGCGCGCCGCCGGCCGCGCCCCTACGACCAACGCCGACCCCACCGGGGCGGGCATCTTCAACACGCTCAACAGCATTCTCAAGAGCTGACAGCGCCGTTCGTCGAGGGCGGTCAGCGTATGTCCGCGCGGCCGTTGCGGGGCGCGCGCGGGGTGCATTAGGGTACGCGCCGCTCGCGTCGACGACCGGGGCGACCTTCGAGGGGCCCAGTGGGGTGCGCCGCGCGAGCCTGGCGGAGGTTCTCATGGCGAGCGTCAAGGCGTGGAAGTACGGCGACCCCGCGGCCCCCGAGTTCTCAAACGATTTCGAGATCTTGAAGAAGGCCGTGCTGCAGGTTACGGACATCAAGACCAACCACAACAAGTACTACGGCATCGAGCTTCACAAGGGCACGGTGAAGGGCAAGCCGACGTACCGGGTGTTCACGCACTACGGCCGCACCGACGACCTCGAGACGAACCCCGACGCCGGCCAGAAGGAGTGTCGCCACGCGGTCACCGAGGGCGAGGCGAGCGCCATCTACCAGGTGATCTACGCGGAGAAGACCTCTCCCAAGAAGGGCTACAAAGAGCTGGCCCTCGCCTCGAGCAAGATCGGCTCGCAGAAGGCCCGCGGCACCTCATCGGGCGAGCTCGACCGCAAGACGGTGCAGAAGCTCGCCGAGCAGAACGCGGCGCGCGGCGTGGCCCCGGTGGTGAAGAAGACCAACCTGCACCCGCAGGTGCAGAACCTCATCGGGTACATCTACGCCGAGGCCACCGAGGCGCTCACGAGCACGGTGCAGGCGAAGATCACCGCGCAGGGCATCGAGACTCCCCTCGGCATTCTCACCCTCGGGCAGATCGAGAAGGGAGAAGAGATCCTTCAAGACCTCTATACCCTCTTCAAGAAGGGCTCATCGAACCGCTCGAAGATGGAAGACCTCTCGAGCCAGTTCTATACGTGCATTCCACACCGCATCGGGCGCAGCCGCGCGGCCCTCGACAGCGCGGTGATCGCCACCCTCGACGACTTCAACACCAAGCAAGAGACCCTTCAGCTCATGAAGGACATGCTCCAGGTGAACGGCGACGGCGGCGGGGTGCTCTACGACTCGCAGGTCGACGCCAAGTACGACGCGCTCAAGTGCCACGTGAACACCCTCGACGCGGGCACCGACGAGTACAAGCGCGTGGCCGATCACGTGATCAAGAGCCAGCTCAAGACGAAGACCATCAAGGTGCTCAACGTGTACACGCTGCGGCGCGACAACGAGCACCAGGTGTTCACGGGAGAGATCGCCAATCAACGGCTGCTCTTCCACGGGTCACGCATCAAGAACTGGGTGGGCATTCTCTCGCGCGGCATCCTGCTGCCGAAGATCGTCGTGAGCCTCGGGGTCAATCGCACCGACGCGGGCTGGCTCGGCAACGGGATCTATTTCGGCGACGCGTCGTGTACGAGCGCGGGGTACACCTCGCCGGGCAAGCCGGGCACGCGCTTCATGGCGCTCGCCAACGTGGCCCTCGGTAAAATGAAGGACTACACGAAGATCACCTACGGCATCACCGCGCCGCCCGACGGGTACCACTCGTGCCACGGCGTGCGCGCGAAGCCGGGCGTGACGTCGCAGTTCGCCGACGACGAGTACGTGATCTACGACTCGCGCCAGCAGCGGCTCGACTACCTCGTCGAGTTCAAGATGTGATGTACAGGCGAGGCACTCGACCCACGATGGCGCGAAGAGGAGCGGAGCGATGCAACAGGTGAAGGTGGTACTCGTCGACGTGAACCCGAAGATGGTCGCGGCGTGGCGAGAGGTGTTCGAAGATCACCCCGAGGTGTCGGTGGTGCAGGGCTCCATGCTCGACCAGAAGGTGAGCGCGTGGGTGTCTCCCACCAACGCGAAGGGAGAGATGGCCGGCGGCCTCGACGGCGTGATCAAGCGGCACTTCGGGCCGAAGATTCAGACGCGCGTGCAGTCGGACATCGCGCGGCTCTACAAGGGATCGATGCCCGTGGGCAGCGCCACCTGCGTCGAGACGGGCACCACGGTGCCGCGCTTCCTCATCTCGACACCGTCGATGAGCGCGACGAGCGAAGACATCAGCGACACGCTCAACGTGGCGCTCACGTGCTCCGCGGCCTTTCAGATGGTGCAGATGCAGAACGCGAAGGAGCCTGGGAGCATCGCCTCGGTGGCCCTCCCCGGCCTGGGCACCGGCACCGGACGCACCCCCGTGGAGATCTGCGCCGACCTCATGTGGACGGCGTACAACCTCTTTCTCAACAACAACTTCACGAGCTTCGCGGAGATGCGCGCGGCGCTCGAAGACGAGCTCGGCTCGTTGGGCAACAACCTCGCGCCGGGCGGCACCAAGGCCGCCAAGCCCGCGCCCGCGGTCATCGCCCACGTGACGGGCAACGCGCCCGTGGGCCACGTGGCCAAGGGCCCGGTGATTCCCCCGAAGGCCGCCCCCGCGGCGCCCAAGCCGAAGGCGCTCGACGACTTCGACGACCACGAATAACGCAAGAGCACCCGCCGCGTCGGTGCGTGGCGGGTGCCCTGTTCTGACTTGAATGTGTGAGGTCGCGGAAGCGCCCGCGCAGTGCGCTCAGCCGCGGCGGTCGGAGCGGGCGATGCGCGCGCGCACCTGCTCGTCGCGACCGTCGTGGCGCACGGTGAAGGCGAGGTCGAAGGCCCTCCCATCCCATGCGACGGCGTCGAGCGAGTGCACGGCCTCGCCCTCGGCGATGACCTGCGCCTCGCCCACGCGTGCGCCGTCGGCGCCGAGGCGGGTGAAGTACACGCCCTCGCGCAGGGCGGCGGCGACGCCGAACTCGCGGCCGTTCCACCCCAGGGCGACGGTGCGCGGGGCGTCGACACCGTCGTGCACGATGGCCACGGTGCCGCGCAGCGCGCCGTGCGCGTCGAGGCGCGCGAAGCGAACGCGGCCGTTGTCGCGGTCGGCCCATGCGATGGCCGAGCCCTCGGGCGTGACCACGACCGCGGGCGCAGCGAGGGTCTCTTCGTCCGATGCGACGGTGTGGAGGCGCGTGCCCTGGCCGTGCGCGCGTCGGTCGCCGTCGAGGAGGCCCACGTACACGGCCGACTGGGGCGCGTCGGTCCACGCGACGACGAAGCCCGTGGCGCTGCGTGCGCCGGTGACGTTGCGGTGGTTGGCGTCGGGGGTGAAGCGCAGCGAGCCGTCGAGGGCGACCTCGGGCACGGGCACCTGGCTCTCCGGCGCGGCTTCGGACGGGACGGGAGCCTCGTCGGGGCGCGCGGCGAGGGCGGCCTGCGCCCCGGTGCCGACCGCGCGCTGCACGCGCTGGAGCTCTTCGCTCGCCCTGCTGCACCCCGTGACGAGCGCGCCCACGGCGAGCGCTGCGATCACGACACCAGTCAACCGGGAGTGACGAACCATGAGTTACCTCGCAACGGCCACGGAGAGGGTGATGTACGTCAAGTGCAAGGGGCGGCGGCCTTAACGGCGAACAGCGGCACGAAGTTAAACACTCGATACACCCGCGACGGAAGCAGAAGAAGCAATCTTCGGACATTTCGCCACGGGCGCATCTTTCGGGAATTGACAGGTGGCGCGCGCCTACTTTGCTCGTCCGCTGCGCGCGAGCGCACTGGAACAATGCCCGACGGATGAACTAGCTTCCCGCCCCACCGAATGGACGCACTATCCCGCGGGCGAGCCCTGACCCTGCTCGCACTCGTCGCAGCTACGGTCGTCACCGCGGAGGTGCTCTTCACGCGGGTGCTCTCCGTGGTCACCTGGTATGGGCTCGCCTTCGTGGTGCTGTCGCTCGCGATGCTCGGCCTCACGCGGGGCTCGCTCCAGGCGGCGCGTGCGCGAGAGCTCCGCGAGCCCCTCGCTCCGTGGATCGCCGCGCGCCTCACGGACATGGCGCTGCGCACGCTGGTCGCAACCACGGTGCTGGTGAGCATGCCCGTCACCTTCGCGCGCAACCTCTCGTCGTTCGCGTCGCTGCTGCTCGTGGCGGCAGCGACCGCCGCGCCCCTCGTCTCCGGCGGCGCGGTGGTCGCGCGTCTCATGGCCGAGGCGCCCGTCGCGCTGCCCTCGCTGTACGCCGTCGACCTCGCGGCGGCGGCGCTCGGCGCGCTCGCGCCGCTGGTGCTCCTGGGGCCCTTCTCGGGCCCCGGCGCGCTGGTGTTTCTCGCCGCGCTCCTGGCGGTCGCGGCGCTCGCGGTCGCGCCCGCCGACAAGCGCGGCGGCCCCGTCACGCTCGCGGTCGTGGCGCTCCTCGCGCTCGGCATCTCCGAGCGCACGAGCATGGGCTTCGTGATGCGTTACCCCAAGGGGCTCCCGCGCAACGACAACGAGCGCGCCACCTTCGAAGCGTGGAACCCGCTGTCGCACGTGCGCCTCGGCCCCTTCGTGCAGGTGCCCATCGGGTTCATGTGGTCGCCGTCGCCGCTCACGCCGCCGCTGCAGGTCACCATGGCCAACGCGCAGATCGACGGCGAGGCGGCCACGCCCGTGTACGAGTATCGCCGCATCGCGCAGCTCAACTTCTTGCGCTTCGACGCCACCACCTCGGCGCACCACCTCCGCCCCGACGGCACGGCGTGTGTGATCGGTGTCGGCGGCGGCCGCGACCTCGCGTCGGCCCTTCTCTACGGCCACTCGCGCGTGCTGGGCGTTGAGATCAACCCCTCGATCGTGCGCATGCTCCGCTCGGTGACCGACCGCTCGCCGACGCTGCGCGACCCGCGCGTGTCGGTCATCGTGGGCGACGGCCGCGCCGTGTACGCGGGCTCCACGGGCCTGCGCTGCCGCGTGCTGCAGGCCTCGCTCGTCGACACGTGGGCGGCCACGAGCGCGGGCGCCTTCGCGCACACCGAGTCGACCCTCTACACGCGCCAGGCGTGGCGCGTGTTCCTCGATCGCACGGTGCCCGACGGCATCGTCACCTTCTCGCGCTGGTACGACCCGCAGAAGGCCAGCGAGACCGCGCGCCTCGTGTCGCTCGCGGTGGCCTCGCTGCACGACCGTGGCGTCGAGAATCCGCGCGCCCACATCGCGCTCATCGCGTCGTTCAACGTGGCGACCATTCTCGTGAGCCCCGCGCCCTTCAGCGCCGCCGACGTCGCCGCCCTCCACGACCTCGAGACGCGGTTGCAGTTTCGGCTCCTGGTCGCGCCCGACCGCGCTGCGACGAGCCCCGTGCTCGACCGGCTCCTGTCGGCGCGCGACGACGCTGCGCTCGCGGCGGTGGGCGTGCCGCACGGGCTCGACACCTCGCCCCCCGACGACGACCGGCCCTTCTTCTTTCAGCTCATGCACCCGTCGATGTGGCTCCACCCGAAGCGCACCCTCGCGATGGTGTCGGGCGGGCCCGGCGTGCTCGAGGGCAACGTGATGGCGATGTTCGAACTCGTGGCGACCTTCGTGGCCGTCGCGATCCTCGGCGTCGGCCTCCTCGGGCCCACCCTGTGGCGCGCGGCGCGCTCGGCCGTTCCCCCGCTGCCGGGGGCGCGCGCGGGCGTGTACTTCGGCTCGCTCGGCGCGGGCTTCATGGCCGCCGAAATCGCCCTCGTGCAGCGCATGCACGTGGTGCTCGGTCACCCCACCTACGCGCTCATTCTCGTGCTCGCGGGGCTTCTCGTGGCGACGGGCCTGGGGAGCGCGCTCTCGACCCGCGTGCTGCGCTCGCGCAAGGCGGTCTCGACGGGCGCGCTCGTCGCCGCGGTGGTGCTCGCGTCGCTCCCCTTCGCCGTGATTCGCCCGCTCGCGCGGGCCACCATCGACAGCGGCTTCAGCGTGCGCGCGCTGTGGGCGACCGCCTGCGCGGCGCTCGTGGGCATCCCCCTCGGGATGCTCTTTCCCTCCGGCGTTCGCTACGTCGACCGCGAGCGCGGCGCGCCCGTCGCGCTCGCAGTCAACGGCGCCACCAGCGTGCTCGGCAGCGTGGCCGCCATCACCGTGTCGGTCGGTCTGGGCATCCCCTCGACCTTCGTGCTCGCGGGCTTCGTGTACGTGCTCGCCGCGCTCGCGGGGCCGCACGGCTGGCGGCCCGTCGAAGGTCAATCCGACGTGTGATGGCGACGCCGCGGGAGCGGCATTCCCCGCGGGGTCTCGTTGCCCAGCGGGCGGTACATCGCATCGAGGTTGGTGAACTGATACGGCTCCTCACCCGCGGCGACGAGCGCCGCGTTGCGCCGATCGATCACCGCGAGAATGCGAGGCAGCGCGGCGACGCTCCACCAGTGCGTGTCGTGAATGAGCACGACCCCGCCGCGCGGTGACTCGTTGAGCGCGCGGCGAAAGCCCTCGACCACGGCGTCGACGGAGGGTGTCTCCCAATCGCGCGTGTCGAGCTCCCAGAACACCGGCGTGTAGCCGCGTGAGAACACCGCGTCGACCGTGCGCTGCCGCAGGATCGCGCCGAAGGGCGCCCGCAGCAGCCACGCGCGCTGCCCCGTGGCCTGTCGAATGAGCGCCTCGGTGTGATCGATCTCGTCGGCGAGCGCGGCGGGGCGCAGGTAGTCGAGCTCGACGTGGTGGTAGGTGTGGTTGCCCACGAGGTGGCCGCGGCGCACCGTGTCGCGCAGCACCGCACGGTTGGCCGTGTGGTAGGCGTCGGCGCCGTCGAGGCGGTGGCCCACGACGAAGAACGTGGCCTTGATGCCCCGCGCGTCGAGGGTGTCGAGCACGCGCGGGGTGTAGCGACACTCGGGGCCGTCGTCGAAGCTGAACGCGATGCACCGGCGCATGGTCGGCGGGCAGCGCCCCTCGATGAGCTGACCGTGCCCGAGATTGCGCGCCACGGGCCTCGCAGCGCGCGCCGGCGGTGGCGCCG
>CAISKJ010000228.1 GCA_903885885.1 uncultured delta proteobacterium | reverse complement strand
GTGCGGATGTAGCCGTTGAGTTCGAGCCACGCCCGCACGCCTTCCATGTCGAGCAGGTTGCCGGGCGCGGCCGAGAGCGACTGCGTTCCCACCAACTCCTTCGGCGGCACGCGCTGGAGCACGGCGTCGCGCTTCGCCTGGAGGCTCTGCTTCGTGGCGCTCACTGCAACCCCTTCACGATCTCGACGAGGTCGGGCCGCACGAGGCCCGCGGGCGAGGGTTCGGGCAGCGGCGCAGCGTGGGTGAGCCACGCGCCGGGCCCGTCGGCGCTGCGCACGAACATGGCTTTGCGCTGCGAGATGCCCACGGCGCCGCGGTCGAGAAAGGTCACGCTGCGACCGACCCACGCGGGGTCGATGGCGTCGGGGAGGCCGGGCGCCGCGGTCTTCGTGATGCCGTCGGTGAGCTCCACCACGACGGTGCGGGTGTTGTCGTGGGTCTCGACCGACACGATGGCCCCGGCGCGCTTGCGCGAGCCCACGAGGCACACCTTCGACTCTTCGCGCAGCCGCAGGCTCTCGTCGGCGGGGCACCGCACCGTCCATCGAACGGGGCCGCTCCTGGCGTTGTTCTCGCGCCCCACGGCGGTCACCTCGCCGGTGAAGCCGTCGCCTCCGTCGAGGCTGCGTTCGAGGAGCACCCGGTCGCCGTGCACGAGCTCGTTCGAGGTGACCTCGTAGGCGTGCAGGTGTTGAAAGTACCGCGCCGCGGCGCGCACGGGGGCGAAGTCGGTCTCGGGGTGCGACCCGAGGGCGCGCTTCTCTTCGGGCGTGAGGTCGGCGCGAACGCCCCGCGCCTCGTGGTGCCAGTACTGCCACTGACACTCCTCGACGCCGAGGTCGAGCACGGGGCCGAGCTGCGGGTTCTGCGCGCGAGGGTCGGCGTCGAGCGCGCGGATCGCCTGCACGGTGAGCTCCCAGCGGGCGGTGAGTTGGGGCGCGAGGGCTGTGTGAATGGCCTTCGCAGCAGTGTCACGCGACGCCGCGTCGGGCGCGTCGTGAAACGCGCGCAGGAGGGCTTCGAGCGTGTCGCGTTCGAAGGCGGGCGAGAGGGTGACGCCCACCGACTGGCGCTCCGCGAGGTGAGCGCGGGCCTCACGCGCGGCGCCGCTGCCGTCGCCCATCCACCCGAGGAGGTACCCGAGGTGCGCCTGACGCGCGGGCTCGGCGGGGAAGGTGAAGCACGCGCGCAGCCGAGCGGTGGCGTCGTGCACGCGCACCTGGCCCGGTCGCGTCGACTCGCGAAACAGCCACCCGCAGGCGCGCCCGAAGGCCCGCAGGGTCTTGAGCCGCGCCTCGTCGCCGGTGGCAGCGAGGGTGTACCGAAAGTCGAGCAGGTGGAGCATCTCGAGGTGCGTCGCACCGGGCACCCAGAGCTGCCGCGCGCGGAGCGCCTGCGCGGGAAACGGTCGCTCGCCGAGGGCGCCGCCCTTCACCTCGTCGCCGAGGTGCAGCGGGTGCCCCACGTGGGCGAGCACCTCGCTCGCGAAGTCGATCACGAAGGCCGCGTGGGCGTCGCGGTTGCGGGGATCGGGCACCGTGAGGCACCGCGGGGGCGCGTCGGGGCGACCGATCGCGACGCCCCAGGGCGACGCCTCGCCCCCCATGCGCACGAAGGCCAGCACGAGGCGCTCGGCGTCGGGTACGCGCGCAAAGGGGAGCGTCTCGGTCGACGCGAGGGGCGCACCGCGATCCCACGCCATCAAGCGCTCGACGAGCGGGTTGTGACTCATCGGGCCCTCCGTACAAAGTCGGACTCTGCGTCGTTGCAGGGCGCCTCACCGCGCAGGAGTTCGAGCGCCCGGTGGAGCGAGAGCGCTCCGAGAAAGCGTGCGAGGTCGTCACCGAGGGCCGCGGGGAGCCCCTGGGCGAGGGCCTCGGCGCGGCAGTGATCGGCGAGCTCGCAGAACGAGAGGCACCCGTCGCCGTAGCGCTTGGGTGCGGCGATCACGGCGTCGACGTCGGCCTCGACGGACTGCGCGGCGGGCAGCGCGCCGAGCTTTGCGAACATCTCTCGCGCCCGCGCGGCCTGAAACGCACGGTCTTCTCCCGCACGCACCGAGGGCTGGTTCGACGCGGCGCGCGTGAGCACCAGAAACCCGTCGTCGGCGACGAGCAGGTCGCGCGCGAGCCCGAGCGCCTCGATGGAGCGACGGAGCACGTACACATAGAGGCCAGCCTGCGCGCGCGCCGACGCGAGCTGCGCGGGGTCGGTGAAGCCGCCGCGGTCGGGGTACACCTTCACCTCGCCGACGCGCAGCGCGACGGGCGCCGGTCGCGGCTGCGGGTGAACCGTGAGCACGTCGATCGCGAGGAGCCCGCCGCCGAGCACCTCCGGAGGACACCGCACGGCCGCGCCCGCCACAATGGTAGGAAGCTGCATGCGCGCGTCGCCGGTGGCCTTCGCGGCCTCACGCAAGAAGCGCTCGAACCCGTCGGCGGCCTCGTCGAGGGAGCGCATCACGCCGCCGCCCTGACGAATGCGAAGGTCGACGAAGCCGCTCGCGTTGGCGGGTAGGGCCTTGCGCTCGATGAGCGCGCGGCGCAGGGGCAGCGCGTCTTCTTCGAAGAGGGTTCGTTCGAAGCTCTGCCCACGTTGGAGGGCAAAGGGCGACTGCCCGAACTCGGGTTCGAGCCCCAGCTTCTTCGCCACGTCGCGCATCGCGAGGCCGCGCAGCGCGGCGCCCACGTTGGCCTCGCACTGCGGGTTGGCCGCGTACTGTTCGAGCCGCCGCCGCACATCACCGCTCGGTCTACCCACCGCTCACACCTCCAGCGCGCGCGACCCTACCGACAGGTTCTCGCGTCTTCCAGCGTGAAGCGCCGGTTGCGCATCGCCTCCCGCGCCCCGATACTCGCGCCCCCTCCCTTGACGATTCGCGACACCATTCAGCACAGGCTCTCGCGCGAGCGCGGCACGATCTTCAAAGACGCGCCCGTGCGCATCGCGCTGCTCTACCCCTCCCCCTACACCGTGGGCATGTCGTCGCTGGGCTACCAGACGATCTACCGCGAGCTCAACGCGCGCCCCGACGCCGTCGCCGAGCGGGCCTTCGCGCCCGACGACATGGCCGAGGCCCGGCGCCTCCGCGAGCCCGTGCTCACCTACGAGTCGGGCAAACCCGTGGGAGACTTTCCCCTCGTGGCCCTCTCGGTGGCCTACGAAAACGAGCTCGGCAACCTCCTCGAGACCCTCGAGCTCGCGGGCATTCCGCCCCTTCGCAGCGAGCGCAACGCGCGGCGCCACCCCTTCGTGCTCATGGGCGGCCCGCTCACCTTCTCCAACCCTACGCCCCTGTGCGCCTTCGCCGACGCCGTGGTCATGGGCGAGGCCGAAGAGGTCGTGCACCTCGTCGTCGACGCGCTTGTTTCTACGGGCGATCACGAGGCCCGGCTCCGCGCCCTCGCCGACATCCCCCACGTGTGGGTGCCCGCGCTGCACGGCGAGACGCTGCCCACCGTGGCCGCCGTGGATGTCGAGACCAAGCTCCCCGCGTACGCGCAGATCGTCACGCCCGACACCGAGCTGTCGGACATGTTTCTCATCGAGACCGAGCGCGGCTGCTCGCGCGGCTGCACCTACTGCGTGATGCGCAAGAGCACCAACGGCGGCATGCGCCTCGTCTCGATGGAGCGCATCTTCGCGCGCATCCCCGACGACACCCGCAAGGTGGGCCTCGTGGGCGCCGCCGTGAGCGACCACCCGCGCATCGTCGACATTGTGAACACCCTCGCCGACCGCAACATCGGCGTGGGGCTCTCGTCGCTGCGCCCCGACCGCCTCTCCGACCGCTTCGTGGGCGCCCTCAAGCGCGGCGGCTACCGCACGCTCACCACCGCGATGGACGGGCCCAGCGAGCGATTGCGCGTCACCCTCGAGCGCCACGCGAAGGTCAAGCACCTCACCAAGGCCGCGGAGATGGCCCGCGCCCACGGGATGAAGGCGCTCAAGCTCTATCTCATGGTGGGCCTGCCCACCGAGACCGACGACGACATCGACGAGTGCGTGCGCTTCATCACCGAGCTCAGCGAGACGGTGCCCATCGCGCTCGGCATCGCGCCCTTCGTTTCGAAGCGCAACACGCCCCTCGACCAGCAGCCCTTCGCGGGCATCGAGGTCGTCGAGGGCCGCCTCGACCGATTGCGCAAGGGCCTCCGCGGGAGGGCCGACGTGCGCCCCACGAGCGCCCGCTGGGCCTGGGTCGAGTGGGTGCTCGCGCAGGGCGGCGAGCGCGCGGGCCTCGCCGTGTACGACGCCGTGAAGGCCGGCGGCCGCTTCGCCGACTACAAGCGCGCGTTCGAAGCGAGCGGCGTGGTGCCCTCGCGCAAGCGGCGCCTCATGACGCTCACCCCCGGCGACTGACACACGGCCCCGATGCGACCGACCGCAGACCCGACCACGCCGCCGGACGGCGTAGCCTCACACGCCCCTGCCGACCCCGTGCAGGGCGCCATCGTCGATGACATGCTCCGCTCGGCGCTCCCGCTCGTCACGGCGCTGTACTCGGCGATCTTTGTCATCACGGTGCTCACGCCGTCGTTCCGCGCGGAGCCGCTGCGCATCGTGCCCCACGCGATGGGCGCGCTCCTGCTCGGCCTCACGTGGGCGCTCCGCCGGCGGTCGCCCGCGCGCGCCGTCGACGCGATGTGCATGGCCATCGGCCTGAGCGTCGTCTTCGCCATGGCCGTCAACGGCGGCGTCCTCGCCGTGGCCACGCTGGGGCTCTTCGTCCTCATCTTGATGATCGTCTGGGTGCACGGCCGGGGCGTCTCCGCGTGGTTCACCGCGGGCGCGTCGGTGTATTGCCTCGCCCTCGCCGTGCTGCAGCGCCTGGGGCACCTCAACGCCCCGCCGTCGATCCCCCCCGTCGTGCGCGCCATCGTCATCGCGCTCATCCTCTGGTTCGCCTGGCTCTTCAGCGTAAAGCCCCAGGAGCGCCTGCGGCGGGCCCTGCTCGAGTCCACCGCGCGCACCAACGAGCTGCGCGCGGAGCGTCGCCGCCGCGAGGCCTCCGAGCTCGCGTTCAAGGCCGTGTTCGACCAGGTGGCGCACCTCCTCGTGCTCGTCGGCCCCGACGGCCGCGCCGTCGACGCCAACCGCGCCGCGCTCGCGTTTCTGGGCGAACGCGACGCCGCCGCGCTCGCCCGCGCCCCGCTGGCCGACGCCCCCGGGTGGGCCTCCGAAACGCAGGCGCACCTGCGCGAGGCCATCGCCGCAGCCCTGTCCGAGGGCGCCAACCGCCGCCTCGACGTGAGCCTGCCCGCCACGTCGACGGTGCTCGACGTCACCGTGGCCCCCTGCCGCGACGCCGATGGCGCCCTGCGCTACGCCATCGTCGAGGGCCGCGACGTGAGCGCGCTCCTCGCGCTCAAGGCGCGCGAGAGCCAGCTGCAGCGCGTCGACCTGGTGGGCCAGCTCGCCGGCGGCGTCGCGCACGATTTCAACAACGTGTTGAGCACCATTCTCGCCGCGGCCGACCTCGTGCGAATCGACCTCGACGCCGGAGGTGCCCTCACCCCCGCCGTCGACGAGAGCCTCGCAGCGATGGCCGCCGCCGCCCAGCGCGCGGCCTCGGTCACCCGGCGGCTCTTGAGTCTGGGCCGCCGCGCCCCCGTCGAGCGCCGCCCGCTCGCCGCGCACGCCGTCGTGCAATCGACGCAGCACCTCATCGCCCGCGCGCTCCCCCCCACGGTGCGCGTGGTCATGTGCCTCGAGGCGCCGCGCGACACGGTGCTCGTCGACGCGGCCGATTTCGAGAGCATGCTGCTCAACCTCTGCGTCAACGCGCGCGACGCCATGCCGCACGGCGGCACCCTCACGCTGCGCAGCGAGGTGGTGCAGCTCGACGCGGCCTGGTGCGCGGTCAGCACGAGCCCGCTCAAGCCCGGCGCCTACCTCCGGCTCTCGGTGCAAGACACGGGCACGGGCATCGCGCCGCATCTCCTCGAGCGCATCTTCGAACCGTACTTCACCACCAAGTCTACGGGCCGCGGCACGGGCATCGGGCTGGCCTCGGTGTTCGCCGCCATGCGCGACCACGAGGGCGCCGTGCACGTGCACAGCGAGGTGGGGCGCGGCACGGTGTTTCACCTCGACTTTCCCCTCGCGGTGGGCGCTGCGGCGCCCGTCAACGCCGCCGTCGCCACGCGCGACCTCGCGGGCCTGCGCTGCCTCGCCGTCGACGACGAGGCGCCCCTCCTCGGCATGGTGGCGCGCATCCTCGGCGACCTCGGCGTCGCGTGCGTAACGGCCCCCGACGCCGAAGCGGGCCTCGCGGCCTACCTCGACGACGGCCCGGGCTTCGACTTCGCCGTGCTCGACGTGATGCTCCCGGGGCGCCGCGGGAGCGAGCTCGCCGCCGAGCTCCTCGCGCGCGACCCGCGCCTGCGGGTGCTCCTCGTGTCGGGCTTTCCCAAGGGGGCTGATCTCGACGCGCTGCCGCGCGACCGCGCGCGCCTGCTCCACAAGCCGTTCTCCGCGGCCGACCTGCGCGCCTCCCTCGAGAGCCTGCTCCCGCACGACCGCATCGGCGGGTCGTAGTCCTCCGCGTCACGGTCGACCGCGCGAGCGCCACAGGGCCCCGCGGGAGCGATAGCGTTGGTGATCCCCCCACACCCGGAGGTCACCGCTCATGTCGAACGCACACCGCCCCGCTCGCTGCTCGCGCCCGCTCGTCGCGTGCGCACTCACCCTCGCGCTCGCCGTCGCCTCGGGCTGCGGACGCAGCGCGGCGGTGCAGACCGCCTCGTCGCTGCCGCTGCAGCGCGTGGTGATCTACCGCAACGGCGTCGGGTACTTCGAACGTCAGGGGCACGTCGACGAGGGCGCGGTGCGCTTTCGCGTCACGCAGCGCGCGGTGGGCGACTTTCTCGCCACCCTCGCCGTCATGGAGCG
>CAISKJ010000227.1 GCA_903885885.1 uncultured delta proteobacterium | reverse complement strand
CTCGCGACCGGCCGACGCCGCGCCCATGCCGCACATTCGCTTCGAACCCGCGGGCGAAGGGGCGCTGGCGCCGCGCGTTCGCGCGTTCATCGCGCGCGCCCGCGCCGAGGGCCGCACGCCCCTGGTGTATGTGGGCGCCACGTGGTGCGAGCCGTGTCGGTACTTCCACGCGGCGGCCGTGCGGGGCGAGCTCGACGGGGTGCTCCCGCCGCTGGCCCTCTTCGAACTCGACCTCGACCGCGACGCGGCGCGCATCGCCGAGGCGGGCTACCGCTCGCGGATGATTCCGCTCATCGCCGTGCCCGGCGACGACGGGCGCGCGACCGGTCGACAGATCGAGGGATCGATTCACGGCCCCGGGAGCCCCGCGCAGATCACGCCGCGGCTGCGCGCCCTCCTCGCGCCGCCGACGTCGTCGGGCCCCGGTGACGGCCCCTCGGGCAAGGGATCCCCCGCGGCCCCCTCCGAACCGCGCTGACGTCGTCGCCCGCGCGGCGGGGGCGCCGCCTATGCGCGCGGGTGCGCCTTCGCCTCGCGCCGCGCGCGCCGGAGGCTCCACGCCAGCGGCGTACGCCGCGGGGCCCCGGGGTGCGCGAGGAGGGCCGCCAGCACCTGCGCGCGCACGGACTCCCCGCCCGCCTGGCAGCACCACGCGACGGTGTCCCACGCGAGGCGCGCGTGCTCGGCCTCGTCGCGGGCGATGACGGCGAGCGCGTCGCGCGCGGGGCCCTCGGCGCGCTCGAGCGCGCGCAGGGCGTCGAGGGCGGCGGCTCCCTCGCCGACGCAGCCCTCCAACACCGTCGAGACGGCGAGCGAGGCGAGGTCGGCCGCGGGCATCGGCGCGAGCGCCTCGGGGAAGGGCCCCGGGGCCACCGACGCGCCGAGGTGCGCGGCGACCGCGGCGCAGCGGCGCGCGTGGTCTACCTCGTCGAGGGCGGCGCGGTGCGTGCGGGCGACGAGCTCGGGCGGCGCGCCGAGGGCCATGAGCGCGAGGGAGACCCGCGCAAAGGCCGCGACGGAGGCGTACTCCTCGGTCATCGCGCGGATCCACCACGCGGCGTCGGCGGTGTGCGCGCCCCGCGCCGGCGGCCGCGCGGCCGCGCCGTCGACTACGAGCGGTCGCCCGGCGATGGGGCCGCAGGTGGAGATGAGGTTGCCGCAGGGGATCTCCCAGAGCCGGAACGTTCCGCCGTCGTCGATGTGCCACCAGACCTTCGCCGTGGGCGCGAGGCTGATCTCGTGCGTGACGGGCGCGGCGCCGACGAGCCGCGGCGTCCATCGAAGGGCCAGCCCCGCGTACCCGGCGGACGCATAGAAGCTCGTGTGGAGCCCGAGGTAGGGGTCGTTCCCGTGCGGGGCGACGAGCGCGAGGCCGAGCTCCGTCCCGACGATCGCGGCGCTGCCCTGCACGCCGCCGTCGAGCCGCCACCCCCCGCCCAGGAGGTACTGCGCCTGGAGGAATCCCCCCGACCCCGAAGGGACCCCGGTCGGGGTACCGCTGATACGACGCCTCGACCCCGACGCCGACCTGCGCCGCCGTCGCCCCGATCGGAAACGAGAGGAGCAGCCCGACGTTCAGGTACGTGTCGTCGTCGGCGCGCGCAGGCGGGCTCAGCGCGATGGCACTGCACAGAACGGACGAGGCGACGAGGGCGCGGCGGGTCATCGGGCGCGAAGAATGCCAGCGATCGCGCGCTTCGCGCAACGGCCTGCCTGGCGGCTACGAGGGTCGCGCGCGCCGCCGCCCGCGTCGGGCGTTGGGGGGCGTCACGGTCCCCGTTGTCCGACCGGTCGGACAAAGTGCCATTCTCCGAAGAAATAGGTGTTTCCGCGGGAGGCACCCCCCGACAGCCCCCCTGCGGAACGGCCGCGGCGGCGGTGGTCCCGAAGACGCGCGCTACGGCGCTCACCTCGGCGCAGGTCACGCTCACATCGTCTGCGAACGCTGTCCAGACGGCGCAACATCGCCCTCGGCGCCGCGCTCGCGGGACGGCGCCGGCGCGGCCGGGGCGCCGCTCACACGACCGTCTTCTTCTTGCCCGTCTTCTTCTTCCCCGTCGTCTTCGTCGCCGTGTAGGGCGCGAGGGTCGGTGAGGGCACGATGAAGGCTGTCGTCTCTTCGCGACGGAGCACGATCGCCGTGCCCGCGCGCTCGGGCGCCCGCGAGGCGGCGGCGACGAAGGGCGAGGCCGGCGTCGGGGTGACCGCCGAGACGCTCCCCGTCGCGCAGGCGGGCGTGATCGTGCGCGCGACGAGGTCGACGACGGCCACCGAGGATGCCGAGATGCGCAGCGCGCGCGGCTCGTGGGCGAGGTAGTAGTAGTAGTGATCGGGCACGAGGGCGATGCGCTCGATCAGGCGCCCCTCGACGAAGTTGACCCGCAGCGGGCGCTTGTCGAGCACCACGACCTCGTCGACCGCGGTCACCGCGATGCTCCCGAGGTAGTCACCGGGCGAGAGCTGGAGCGCGTGCTCGAGCGCGCCATCGTGGAGCGACAGCACCAGCAGCGCGCCCTTCGAGGTGCTCGCGAGCACGCGGCCGCCGACGATGCGCACGCACGCGGCGTAGCCTCCCGCGGCGTAGCAGACGCGCCAGCGGAGGGTGCCGTCGGCGAGGTTCCACGCGTCGACGTCGCAGGTGGTGCTGCCGTAGCGGGCCGTGACGGCGACCTGCTCCTCGGGGTCGACGTCGAGGCCCACCACCTGGCCCGCGTCGCCCTCGAAGGCTTCGGGGCCGCGGTCGAAGCGCGTGGGATCCCACGCGGTCAACGGGCCGTCGACCGTGCCGACGAGCAGCCGCCCGTCGCGCAGCGCGTACACCTGCGAGAAGGGTCGATAACGCTCGGGGTCGGGGAAGCGCAGCGCCCCGACGCGCTCGCCGCTGCGCGCGTCGAGCACGACGAGCGTGGCCTTGTCGTTCATGATGAACGCGCGGCGACCGTCGCGCGAGAACTGCACCGGGCTCACGAAGAGGCCCTCGCCGAAGCCGTGCACGCGCGAAGCGCCCGTCGCGAGGTCGCGCCACCACGCGGTGCGATCGGAGCCGCCCGTGAGCAGCGACGCGCCGTCGGGCGAGACCGCCACGGAGTACGCCGCCGTCACGTGGTGATCGGGCGTGCGCATCGCGCGCATCGCGTCGAGGGTCCACACGCCCACGGCGCCCTTCTGCGAGCCGCAGGCCACCGTGCGCCCGTCGGGCGACACCGCGACCATGTGCGTGTCTCCTCCATGCGCGAAGGGAACCGCCGCGAGCGCCCGCTTCGCCTCGAGGTCGAAGAGATACACGGCGTCGTGCGTCGCCGCGACGAGCTCACGCCCGCCAGGCAAGAGCGCGAAGCCCGTGATGGCCCACCCGTTGCCATCGAAGCGCGACACCTCGACGCCCGTGGCGGCGTCCCAGGTGATGATCTCCTTCGACGACGAGTAGTAGCGCGCGCCGTCGGGGCTCCACGCGATGTGGCGCGCGAAGCTGCCGTGACCGACGCCGCTGCGGTTCTCGCCCGCGACGATGAACCCCATCACGGTGCCGGCGTTGAGGCCCGAGGCGTCCACGAGGGTCTTCGCCGCCTCGCCCGTCGCGAGATCCCACACGCGGAGCACGTTGTCCGACGACGACGCGACGGCGTAGCGGCCGTCGGGCGAGGCGTCCATCGCGTTGACCCACGAGCCCTGGTGCATCACCGCGAGGCACTCGCCCGTGGCGATGGCCCAGAGGCGCACCGACCCGTCGTTGCCCGATGAGACCAGGCGCCCCTGACCCGCGGGATGAACCTCGCTCACGTACCCGCCGTGGCCCGCGAGGGTGCGCTCGAGCTCCCAGGTACGCGCGTTCCAGAGCTTCACCGTGCCGTCGTCCGAGGCCGACGCGAGCTGCGCGCCGTCGGGCGTGAAGCACACACAGTTAACCGCTGCGGCGTGCGCCCTCAGCGTATGCACGCACGCGCGCGTCGCGAGATCCCACACACGCATCGTGGCGTCTTCGGAGCCCGTGACGAGGAGCGCGCGGTCGGGCGCGAACGCGAGGGCCTGCACGAACTTGCTGTGACCCTCGAGCGTGATGATCTCTGGCAGCGACGAGGGAGGCGCCTCGTACACAAGCGCGGGGGCCACCCCCTCCTCACGGAGCGTCACCTCGGGCACGTCGTCGAAGGTCTTGAACCGCACCGGCGTCGCCGCGGGGGAGGCGTTCGTCGCGCGCGTCCGCTTCTTCTTCGCGAGGGGCTTCTTCTTCGCGACGGGCTTCTTCTTCGCGACGGGCTTCTTCTTCGGGGTGCTTCGCGGCTCGGGCATGGCGCCGAGTGGATCGCACAACCGACGATGGGTTCAAGAGCCCGCCAGGACGCGTGACGATCGCTTGCGACCGCGCGGGGCGCTTGAAGCGGGCTACCGCTGCGGCGCGCCGGGGCCGTCGAACTGACCGGCGTAGCCGCGCGCGGAGCCGCAGTGGTCTTCGCCCGGGCTGCCGCACCAGCCGAACCGGCTGCAGCACCGCGTGGGGCCGCAGTGGGCGCCCTCGTAGTCGGGGCCGCAGTGGTGGTCGTCGCGCTCGCCGCTGCTCACCGCGAGCGCGGGCGGACTCGCGCCGAACTCGACCACGCCGGCGCCATCAACATAGGTCGCCGTGTTGAGGTACCCGAAATAGGGGTCCCCTTCGCCGATGAAGCTCTCCTCGTCGCGGCCGAACTGACCGCGCTCGAAGCCCGCGCTGAAGCCGAAGCGCCGCTCATGGGGCCCGCCCGTGCCCACCAGCTCGACCGGTGCGCCGCCCTCGAAGCGCACCCGCAGGGGGCCGTCGAGGTCCCGCTGGGTCATGGTCTGCCCCTCCCACGTGAACGAGAACGACTCCGTGGGGGCCGTGCCCGTGCCCCCCGGGGGGCGGTTCGCGTCGAGCACCGTGAAGTTACCGCGCGCGACCTGTCCGGTCTGCGTGCCCGACACGACGCGCACCTGAAAATCCCACGAGCTCGCCGCCGGTGTGGCCGCCGTGGCCACGGGCGTCGACGACACCGTCGCGTGCGCCTGCACGACGCACGACATCATCCACAGCGCGATCCCCGCGAGGAGCGCTGCGCGCGCGATCCATCGATATCCTTCGAGCATGGCTCGGCTCCCTCTCGTGTGCGCACTCGCGCAGGCCCGAAGAGGAACCCGTCCCCCGACGCTGCGTCAAGCCTCGCGCGCCGCCGAAGGGTTGTGCGCCCCGCGCCCCGCGTGATCGAATGCGCGCTGCACGCCGCGCCTTCTCAACGCTTTTGCGAGTGGTTCCCCCAATGCGTCTACCGCTTCGTCTCACGGTTCTCACGTCGCTCGTCGCGCTCGGG